>JAYVWH010001260.1:0-2827 GCA_043786265.1 Kofleriaceae bacterium
GGTGGCCGTCGCACGCCCACGTCATCTGCGGATCCTGATCATCGGGATTGGGGATCGAACACGCGTGCTTCTCGGTCTCGAGCCAGCGGCTGCACTTGCACAGGTAGAGCCGCCACTCGGCATCGCCCTCGTGCAAGAGCGGCGACGACGCGAGGTCGGACAGCTCATACAGCGTGGTCAGCTCGGCCCCACTGACCTCATCGCGCGTGCGAAATGCGAGGCGTGGCGCGTTGCGCACGAGTGCCTTGCACACGCCACAACGGATCCGGCTGCACCCGACGGTCGGTAAGTCGTCTACGTGGACATCGGTCGGGTCGATCGGAATCACGGCCACGCCGTTGACGAGATAGCCCTTGTTCGCGCAAGTGGTCATTGTCAGCTCAGCTCGCCTGGTCGTCGAATGGGACACCGAGCCAGACGGAGAGATCACGCGCGAGGATGCGCGCCCACTCTCCATCTCGTCGGGCTTCCTCGTCGGTGTAGGTCGGGTCTTCAGACGCCACCCAGTCATCCTCCTGGACGACGATGAGCCGCACGGGCTTCGTCTCGGGTGTCCGCACCATGATGCCGCGCCGGCCGCGCCGCTCCGTGTCGCGCAGGAGTGCGACGCTCTTGACGTTGGTAACCGGGCTCGGCACGCCGGACATCTTGAGCTCGGTGCGCGTGACCTCCAGGGGCAAACCCTCTGTAGTCCATACGCGGAAGCGATCCGGCACCGCCTCCCAAACGAAACCGGTGGTGCCGTACGTGCTCGCGTCGCTGTCGAGTTGCGCGCGGTGCGCGAGAGCGGTGCGGCCGATCAGCCGCGCCTTCTTGTTGTCGAGCTCGAACACGGCGAGCGCGCTCGCGCCCGGTCCGTGATCGAAGGCAACGAGCGTGGGCAGCGCATGTGCCCTGATCTCAGCCACGCTCATCGTGCGAACGAGCTGGGCAACCAGCCCCTCTGTGTCGAGCGCACCGCCGCGAACGGTGACGCCGGCGGTCAACCGCGGGATGCCGTGCGCCCCATCGAACCGGCAGTTGTCGAACGTGGCGCCGCGCAGGTCGGTGCCGGTGAAGTTTGCGTCGCGGAAATCGCACTGCTCGAACACGGTGCCCCGCATCGTCGACGGTGGCTGCTTGCGCGACGGTTCGAGCGATGCGCCCTGGAAGGCGCAGCGCTGGAACGTGGCACGGTCCCAGCGTGCGTTGCCAAAGCGTACGTTCTCGAACGTCGTCACGCCGATGGTGGCTCCGCTGAACAGGGCGCCGTCGAGCGCCGCGCCCCTGAAGGAGCTGCTGTAGATGTTCGCGCGTTCGAAGTTGACCGTCGCGCCTCCGGCACCGTCGAACGTGCAGTCGAGCAAGCGTGCAGCGACAAACTTCGTCGCGTTGATCGAGGTCGCGTTCAGGTTGCACTTGACCAGCTCGGTCTCGCTCCAGTCCGACAGGTTGAAGTTCGAGTCGCGAAAATCGACGCGCTCGAACCGGCCGCCGACGCCCTTCACGCCGTCGAGCCTCAGGCTCTTCGCGGCCAGACCGACGACGTCGAGCCTGCCCTCACCCGTGCGCCCGCGCTGGACCCAGTCCCAGTGGGCACGTTGGGCGGTGACATCGAGCGACCCACGCGCCGGAGTCTCCTCCGCGCTATCGGCCTGCTTCGCGGCGACGCGTGCCTGCACCAGGCCGGCGAGCTTCACGCGCTGCGCCTCGACGAGATTCGACGGCTGCAGCTTGGCGAGCTCGTTGTACGTCGTCTGCAACCGCTCCATGTGGTCCCAGTCGAAGTCTGTCGTGTGGATCGCACCCAGGCGTGCAATCTCGGCGATCAGCTCGCGTGCCTCGAACACCGTCGACGGCCCCGGGCCAAGCTCGAGCTCCGGCGGCTCGACCTCGATCAGATCCTCGTCGGTCGCGAAGACGTAGACGCGTTCGATGCCGCAGCTCGGACACTTTGCCGTGGCGCGCCACACGGTACCGCTGTGGTCGTTTGACCACTTCAAGGCGGAACGATCGCCGCACTCGTCGCAGGCACGCATGCCGGCGACGAAGTCCATCTCCTGTAGGGAGCGGGGCTTTCCCGAAATGCGCTCGCTCATGCCGCGCCGAGTGTATCAGCCGTCTTTGTGCTCGTCGGCCTTCGGATCCGGCTTCTTGCCGTTCAGCTCGTCGAGGTTGGAGCCGACCGACGCTGCAAGGTGCCGCAGCGTGTCGTGGTCGATGCCGACGTTCGCGTACGGATTGCTCGAGTTGTAGTCGATGCCGAAGCCTTTCGAGGCGAACGCGATCTCGTGGAAGCTGTGCGCGTCTGCGCCCTGCAGCGATGCGATCGCGGCGAGACGCCCCATGTGCGGATCGCCGTCGAGCATGCTGACGAGCTGCATCCAGCGGTACGTGGTGCCAGACACACCCGCCTTGAGCGGCATCGAGTCATGCTTCGCATCGGCGACGAACTGCGCCGACGGGTTGATCATGTTGGCGCGCTGGCCGACGACCCAGTTCAGCGGAGCGTCGAGACCACCCGCTGCCGCGATCTCGCGATCGCTGAGCTGCAGCCCCTTTGCGATCGCTTCTTTCACGGTGATCGATGTCCGAGCGAGATCGCTGTCCTCGCCCTTGCCGTGGAGCTTGGTCGCGTCACCGCTCTTCTCGCGGCCGAGGAACTCCTGCACCTTGTCGTGCAGCAGCACCGGCAGCTTGGTGTCCATGTCCTGCGCCTTCGCGTCGGAGTAGTCCTTGTGCGAGCCGGACTTCTCCTCGGCGTTCGGCACGAACAGGCCCTTCACGCTGCGCTTGTCGGCCTTCTTCTCCTCTTGCTCGTACTGCGCGACGCGCTCGAGCATCTTGG
>JAYVWH010001261.1:0-2989 GCA_043786265.1 Kofleriaceae bacterium
GTCCCTCCGTTCATGAAGCGACTTGGCGTCGTCGCGGCGCTTGGCCTCGCGGTTGGCTCGCTCTGGTACCTGCAGCATTCGCCCACCTCTCCGGCGATCGCCGGCGATGCGCCGCCGCCCCCGCCCAGTCCGACAGCAGGAGGATCACGCGGTGCGATCGCGAGACCGATCGGCGCGGTCACCAAGCTCGCAACCGCCGACGAGCGCCAGCAGCTCGCGGACCGCATCGCCAACGCGCACGCCGCCCGCGCTGCAATCCATGCCGCCCCGGTGCCACGGCTGCCCGAGTCCGAGGACGCCTCCGAGACCCCGATCTCCAAGACCGAGATCCGGTCGGCGATGCGCGAGCTGATCCCCTTCATCACGGCGTGCTACGAGACAGCGATCCCCACGCTTTCCACCCCCGACATCTCCGTACTTGCCAGCCTGACCCTGATTGGCGACCCCGACGTCGGGACCATCGTCGACGCACACGAGCTCGCGGACAAGACCGGCCAGCCGATCCCAGCCGCGTTTGACGACTGCCTGCGCAACACGTTCCAGCTGATGGCCCTGCCCCCACTTGCCGAGGGCGACAAGATCGAGGTCCGCTACCCCTTCGAGTTCCGCCAGAACTGATGTTACCCTCGGGGTATGCGACGTGGGCTCGTCGTCGTTTCACTGCTCGCCGCCACAGGTGCGCCCGCGGCAGCCGACCCGAACGACCTCATTCTGTCGCGGCTCGCCACGCTGCGCACCGATAGTAGCGGCAACGTCACCAGCGCCTACGGCCAGAACCGCGACCTGCGTGCGCTGTCGTCGCAGCTCGGCGTCGTTCTCGCGCCGCACCTGCTGACGCCGGCGGACACGCTCGGCTTTGGCGGCTTCCAGCTCACCGTCGACTACGCGACGACCACCGTCGATACATCCGCGGACTACTGGCGCGCACTCAGTTCCTCGACCGATCCGACCGGCTCGGGCTCCGTCGCCCACGGCTCCAGCATGATGCGGACCGTCGGGTTCTTCGTCCGCAAGGGCATGTGGTTCCCCATCCCGTCGATGGAGCTCGGTGCCGGTGGCATCCACCTCGTCGACTCGCACGTGTGGACCGGCCAGCTGTACACGAAGTTCGCGCTCCACGAGGGCTATCACGATCTCCCGATCCCCTCGCTGGCGGTGCGCGGCGCGGTCTCGCGCATGATGACCCAGCGCGAGCTCGATCTGACCATCGCGTCTGTCGACGTCACCCTCTCGAAGCACTTCGGCGTCGGCAGCACGTGGCGCTTCGATCCGTTCGTCGGTTGGAACTTGCTCATGATCATCCCGCGGTCGGAGGTCATCGACCCGACGCCGAACATCGATCCTCTCGTCGCCGGGAACGACAAGGACCTCATGAACAACTTCGTGTTCGCCGAGCAGGACAACATCCTGCGCCACCGCTTCTTCGTCGGCGCGAAGTTCCAGTACTACGTGTTCCAGTTCACCGTCGAAGCGCAGTTCGCGCGCAAGGGTAGCTCGGTCGATGATCGCGCCGGAACCTCCGACGAGTGCATGATCAACTCGGCGACCGAGGCATGCGACGCCAAGGACAGCGCCGCAGCTCAGCGTACGCTGTCGATGTCGGCCGGCTTCGACTTCTGATCCGCCGGCGCCTTCAGGTCGAGCTTGATCCAGGGCACCAGCTCGCCCGCCTTCGGTGCATCTACCGGCGACGCGCCGGGCGCCCCCGTGCCAAGCACCACACCTGACGCTGCAGCGTCAGTTGACGATGACGGAGCCGGGGAAATTGTGGGGCCCGCAGTGAAACCCGAACGTCCCCGTCGTCGTGAACTTCAGGCACTTCGTCTGACCGGCCCCGACCGCAATACTCGGGTCGCTGTTCGTGGCATCCGGCGCGACCGTATGTGTCGTGTCCATCACGAACTTCACGACCCCGTTCTGCGCGATGGTCTGCGATGTCGGTATATACGCGAACGTGCCATTGACGGTGGTGATGGTCGGCTCGCCACTGGTGCACGTCACCGTCATCACCAACTGCTGCGCATCCGGCGCCGCATCGACGACCGTTGCGTCGACTCTCGCGTCGCTGACCACCGCGGCATCGTGGCGCGTTCCGCCGCCGCTATCGTCACCGCAACCAACGAGGAGAACTAGAACAACAGAGAGGCGAGTCATTGGACGGTGATGGTGCCTGCAAAGCTGTGCGCCTGGCAGAAGAATCCGTAGGTACCGGCGGTGTTGAACTTGAGGCACTTGGTCTGGCCGAAATCGACCGCCAGCACCGGATCCGACGTTCCGATCGTGTTGCGTCGATCGTTGCAGCGCCACCGTCGTCACCACACGCCGCGGTAGCGACAGCGAGTACGACGAGACGGCTTCATGCTCATGCGCAGAAGACGGTGATCTGGTGCGTGTGGCCGGCGTCGGTCGAAGTCACCATCACGCTGCCATTGGCGTTGCTCTGCAGCGTCGCGAAGTTTGCAGCAGTGATCGTCACCGAGTGCGTGTGGTTCGCGGTGCCCATGATGTCGTAGGTCTTGACGACGCCCGATGTGACATCGGATGCGGTCACGAGAAGCACGTGGCCGTGGTTGCCAACGATGGTCACCGCCGTGCCGTTGTTTGCGCAGTTGCGGCCGGCGATGGCGGCGTCGGTCTTGCCGTCATCACCACCGCACGCAACGAGAGCGGCCGCAGCGGCCGAGGTACCCAGAAACTGTCTACGTGTCATCTTCATGGCTGGCTCCTTCGACTAGTTGTCGACGTCGGTCGGACGCGTGACGGGGCCTTGCGATGTTCGCTTGCCCCGGCGCGCCTTCGGTGTCTTGCGCCACTGCTCCTCCGCGCGATCGGAGCGCGTGGGATCGGTGACCTGGTAAACGATGATCTTCTGGCCCTTGGTGAGGACCGTCAAGTACGAGATGCGGTTGATGCGCGCGAGATCATGCGAGCCCATCCCGTACTTCTTGGCGACAGCTTCGAGCTTCTCGTTGCCCTTGGAGATGTACTC
>JAYVWH010001262.1:0-6956 GCA_043786265.1 Kofleriaceae bacterium
CTGGGGCAGTTGCTTCAGCAACTCCGGCGTGCCGTTGACGAGCAACTTCGAGAGGTAGAGGTAGCCAACCTCGCCGCAGCGCTCGGCCTCGTCCATGTAATGCGTGGTGACGAGCAACGTGATGCCCTGCGCCGAGAGCGTGAACAGGAGATCCCAGAGCTCGCGGCGCGCGACGGGATCGATGCCTGCGGTCGGCTCGTCGAGAAAGACCACCTTCGGCTCGTGCATCAGGGCAGCGCCGAGCGCGAGTCTCTGCTTCCATCCGCCGGACAGCAGGCCAGCGCGGCGGCTGCCGTACGGCGTGATGTGGGTGAGCTCCATCGTGCGTTCGATGCCGCTTCGCAGCTTCTTGCCGGAGAGGCCGTACACGCGGGCGTAAAACTCGAGGTTCTCGAGGACCGTGAGATCCGGATAGAGGGCGAACTTCTGGCTCATGTAGCCGATGCTGCGGCGGATCGCCTCGCCGTTCGCGACCACGTCGAGCCCGAGCACGCTCGCGCTGCCCGACGTCGGTGCGAGCAGGCCGCAGAGCAGGCGGATGAGCGTCGACTTGCCGGAGCCGTTCGGACCGAGCAGTCCGTACACGACACCGGTCTGGACCTCGAGACTGACGTCGGAGAGCGCGGTGAAGTCGCCGAACTTTCGGGTCACGCGGTCGACGACGATCGCAGCCCTGCTCACTTCGCCACCGAGATAGTGGCGGCCATGCCCGCACGTAGCTCGTCCTTGCCGTCGACGATCCCGATGCGCGCAGCAAACACCTGATCGGCGCGCTCGTCGGCGGTCTGGAGATTGCGCGGCGAGTACTCGCCCTGCTTGTTGATGTTCTCGACCTTGCCCTTGAACGGATGATCGAAACTGTCGACGATGATCGGCACTTCCTGACCGATCTTGATCTTGCCGATCTGCGTCTCGGGCACGTAGAGCCGGATGTAGAGCTGGCCGTCCTCCAGGAGTGTCGACGCGGTCGCGTTCGGCCCGATGATGTCGCCCGGCCGCAGTTGCAGTGACTCGACGCGGGCAGCGGCGGTCGACCTGATCGCGAGCTCGCCGATCGTGATGTCGAGCTGCGCGAGCCGGGCCTCCGCGCCTTCGACCTGGGCCTGGGCGACGCGCAGATCCTCGACACGCGTGCCTGCCATCACGAGCTTCGTCGCTGCATTCGCTTCGGCGACCTTCGCGGCGGCCTGCTGCTTCTCCTCGGGGCGCGATCCCGCCCGGAGCTGGTCCAAAATCTTCTGCTGGGCATCGCGCTGCGCTTTCGCCGTGCGCAGTGCGGTATCCGCGGCATCGGCCTCGGCCTTCGCGATCGCCTGGCTCGCAAGCAAGCGGTGTGCGCGGTCGGCATCGAGTGCGGCCTTGTCGAACAGCGCTTGCGCCGAGGCGACACGCGCCTCTGCACCGGCGACCTCCTCGACGCGACTACCGTGCCGCGTCTCCTGCAACACTGCCGTTGCCTGCGCCGCGCGCGCCTGCGCACCGGCGATCTCTTCGGGCCGCGCGCCGGCCCTCAGCTTGTCGAGCGTTGCCGTCGCCTGGGCGAGCGCCGCCGCCGCTCCGGCGCGCTGTGCATCGAGGTCGCCGTGCTCGAGCTCGACGAGCACCTGGCCCGCCTTGACCTGGTCACCTTCCTGGACGAGGACCTTCGCGACGCGCCCACCGGTCAGCGATCCGACGCTGATCGCCCTCGCCTCGACCGTGCCGGCCCACTGGAACGGCTGGCCCGAGACGTAGCGCTTGTACGCGATGTACGCGCCGACGATTCCGACCAGCAAGACCAACGGGATGACGCGCTTCATCGCTCTGTCTTGTCAGCAACGATCGTGCCTCGGTGTGCACGTGTTAACCAAGTGTTGCGGAACGGTGGATTGCCAGCCAGACCGTCAGGTTGTCGGAATTCTGATCAACCTCCGCACCGCCTTCGGCGCTGCTGCGCGCCCCGGCTTGCCGGGGCTTGCGATCAGAAGTAGTAGTTACCGGCGAACACGAACTGGCCGCCCTTCATGCCGTCGTTCGCGCGGCCCGGCTCGCTCCCGGGCGGCAGCGGCTGCATGATGCCCGTCTCCTTCGTCGGGACGGCCACTGACATGTCGCCAGTCTCGTGCGGCGCAACGCCGACGGCGCGCAGCTCGAACTGCAGCGCGAACCGGCTCCAGCGGCGCTCGATGCCACCACCGAACTGCAGCGTCGACTGGTGCGCGACGTCGCGCTCCTGGGAGCTTGCATCCTGGCGCGTGACCGCGAGCGAGCCCATGCCGGCCATCACCCACCAGTTCCACCTGTGGCCCGGATTGAACCGGTAGCGCAGGGCGAGCACAGCCGCCGACACTTCGGTGCCGTTCGAGTACCCATCTTGGTCCTGGGACTCCTGGCCGCCGCCGAGCGCGAGCTCGATCTCGAGGTGACGCCACGGGCGATAGCGCAGATAGATCTGGCCGATGTCGAAGTTCGTCGTCTGATCGGGCGCGACGTGCGGCGCGAGCTCGAGCGAGCCAACACCAAGACCGACCGACCAGCGGCGCGCGGGCTCGGGCGCGGGCGCGATCACGGCGACGGGCGCGGCGACCATCGGGGCCATGCCTGGCGGCGCGATGTCGCCGTCGTCATAACCATCGCCGGGTGCTTGTGCGTAGGCGGTCGAGGCGACGAGCAGCGGGGCGAGGATCAGGCGGAGCTTCATGACTGTCCTAGTTTCCACAAGACGTGCCATCCCAAGCTAGTGAAATGTGGCGCCATCGACCGCGGCAGATCCGTCGATAGAACCCACACCTGACATTGCGATCGTGGTGGCTTCCTACACTAAGATGGGTCGGTGGCAGGCCGGACCTTCGCGATTGGCGACATTCATGGGGATCTCGCGGCCTTGCAAACCTTGTTCGGCCGTCTCCCACCCCTGGTGAAGGACGACAGCGTCGTGTTCCTCGGCGACTACATCGACCGCGGCCCGAACTCCAAGCAGGTGGTCGAGTGGATCCGGGCGTTCTCCGAAAACACCGACGCCAAGGTCGTCTGCCTGCGCGGCAACCATGAGGATGCCTGGCTGCAGGTGATCGAGGAGGGCTGGCCCGAGTTCGTCATGCCGCGCGGCAACGGCTGCCTCGAGGCATTGCGGTCGTTCCGCGATCTGCCGCTGCCCTCCGAGGACGAGGTCCCGACGTACGAAGAGCTCGAGTCGATGTTCGACGGGCGGTTCTTCCCCGCCGAGGTCGTCGAGTGGATGAAGACGTTGCCGTTCTTCTACGAGGACGATCACGCCATCTACGTCCACGCCGGCATCAAACGCGTCGGGGATGAGTGGCCGCATCCGTCGCTGATCGAGCCGAAGCGCGCCCTGCTGTGGCTACGTGATCGCGATTTCTTCGAGAACTACCGCGGCAAGCTGGTCGTGTTCGGGCACACGACGACGCGCACGATGCCGCAAGAGCTGTCGACGTACACGCCCGACGATCCGACAGACATGTGGGCCGGACCGGCATGCGTCGGCCTCGACACCGCGTGCGGCAAGGGCGGGTTCTTGACGGCGTTCGAGCTCCCGGCGAAGCGAGTCTACGAGTCGCGTGACTGACCCGGCGACTTTCGGCGCGACGGTCGAGCGCAGAGGCGCGGTCAAGGTCGGCCGTGCACTGGCCTCTCCGGTCGGTGTTCTGATCACGCTGCCACTGCTGGTCGTCGCGGTCGGTGTCGGCATCATGCTCGTCGGGCGCGATGCCACTCGCAGCGCTACGCACTCGATGGCGCGTCACCAGCTCGCCGAGCAAGCGAAGAGCGTCCAGGCCGATGTCGCGTTCGCGCTCGATCAGGCCGACCCGCTGATGAAGCTGGTGCGCGTGCTCGCGGATCGCCAGCGCCCCGTCGAGGACGTGCTCGTGCGCCTGCATGATCTGATGGCTGGGCGCCCGGGCATTGCGTTCCTCAGCATCAGCTTTCCCGACGGTACGTTCCGGGGTGCGCAGCTCACACCCGACCGCAAGATCGAGGTCCAGGAGAGCACCGTGAAGCCGGCGGTCGCGAAGTGGTACGTCGTCAACGGCGGCGTCCTGCAGCACGTGCGCACGGAACCGCACGACTACGACCCACGCACGCGTGGCTTCTACAAGCTCGCCACCACGACGAAGGCGCGCGCGTGGACCGAGCCCTACACGTTCTTCAAGAGTCACGAGACCGGCATCACGTGCACCGAGCCGGTCTACGACGCCGCGGGTGAAGTGAGCGCCGTCCTCACCGTCGATTTTCACGTCGGCGCGCTGTCGAGCTTCGTCGCACGGCCCGCCCTCGACGAGGCGCGCACCGTCGTTTTCACCGCGGACGGCATCATCCTCGCGTACCCCGCCGCGGAGACGCTCGGACTCCCCGCAAGCGACACGCTGCTGCGCGTTGCCGACCTCCACGATCCCGGTCTCGATGCGCTGTTCCGTGCGCAGAAGGCGAGCTCTGCCGATTCGTTGCGCTTCATCGAGCTCGACGCGGCCGATGGCGAGTATCTCGCGTCGGTCGCGCCGATCGGTGGCAAGCGCGCGGGCATCGCGGTTCCACTCGACTGGTACGTCGCGACGTTGGTTCCGTCGAGAACACTGCTCGGCCCGACCCGCAAGCTCGAGCGCTCGAGCATCCTCGCCAGCGCCGGTGCGCTCGGCATCGCTGTCGGGCTTGCACTCGTCCTCGCGTGGAAGTTGTTGAGAATGCGCCGCCAGGTCGCGGCGTCGCGCGCGGAAGCACGCTCGGCCCAGCAGCGCGCGAGGGAGCTCGGCAGCTACCGCCTCGTCGCGAAGCTCGGCACGGGTGGCATGGGCGAGGTGTGGCGGGCGGAGCACCGGCTGCTCGCGCGCCAGGCGGCGATCAAGCTGATCCGCCCCGAGGTCTTGCACGAGGAAGCGGCCGAAGAAGTCCGCGAGCGGTTCCGGCGCGAGGCGCAGGTGCTCGCGTCGATGAAGTCGCGCCACACGATCGCGATCTTCGATTACGGCGTCACCAACGAAGGCACGTTCTTCTACGTGATGGAGCTGCTCGACGGTCTCGATCTCGAGCAGCTGATCGTCCGCTACGGTGCGCAACCCTCGGCGCGTGTGATCCAGATGCTCGCGCAGGCGTGCCAATCGCTCGCCGAGGCGCACGAGGCCGGCCTCTACCACCGTGACATCAAGCCGCCGAACCTCTACCTGTGCCGCGCCGCCGACGAGGTCGACATCATCAAGCTGCTCGATTTCGGCATCGTGCAGACGGTCGCCGACATGCCCGCGGCCGCGCAGGTCGTGATGCTGTCGGCGCCTCGCGAGAGCAAGCCGATCCTCGACACGCCAAGACTCACCCAGATGGGCGCGATGCTCGGCACACCAGGCTTCATGGCACCGGAGCAGATCCTCGGCATGCAGATCGATGGCCGTGCCGATATTTATGCGCTCGGCTGCGTTGCCTGGTGGCTACTCGCGGGCAACGAGGTGTTCTCGCGGCAGGGCGGCGAGGCCAAGGTCCTGCACCGTCACATGTACGATCCACCGCCGCGCTTGCGCTCCGTCGTACGCGGCTGGCTCCCGGAAGAGCTCGAAGTGATCGTTTACAAGATGCTCGCGAAGGATTCGAGCGATCGGCCCATCGACGCGCTAGAGCTCGCACGAGCGCTGCGCGCGATCCCGATCCCCGACGAGTACGTGTGGGCCGAACAGCGGGCACAGGCGTGGTGGCGGTCGTACACGCCACCGGCACCGACGCTGCCAGTCCCATCCGCCGAGGTCCAGGTGATCATGCCGCGTGACAGCATGCAGCACGTGCCGAAGCAGCAGGACGACCATCGCGTGCCGACGATCTCGGGGCCGGTCGCGAAAACGAAGATCGATCAGAGCAAGGGTCGCCGGAGCTAGCCCGCGTCCTCGACGATCGCGACCTCGTCGGCGGACAGCTCGAATCCGATGTCGAGGTCCTCGCGCATGTGCGCGGGATTCGTCGTGCCGGTGAGCGGGAGCATCCCGACCTGCTGCGCGAACCGGAACACCACCTGCGACGGCGTCTTGCCGTGGCGCGTGCAGATCTTGTCGACGTCCTTGTTCGCGAGGACCTGGCGATTCGCGGTCAGTAGCGAGAACCCCTGGTAGGTGATGCCGTGCTGCGCGCACAACCGGCGCGTCATCTGATCCCACGCGGTACGCGCATAGCAGCGGTTCTGGACGAACACCGGTTTGACCGTCGCGAACGCGATCAGCTGGCCGAGCTGACCAATGCTGATGTTGCTGACGCCGAGCGCGCGCACGCGGCCGCCACCCGCGAGTGCCTCCATCGCGCGCCACGCCTCGTGAT
The DNA here is from genome assembly GCA_043786265.1 of Kofleriaceae bacterium. Classification (GTDB taxonomy): domain Bacteria; phylum Myxococcota_A; class Polyangia; order Haliangiales; family Haliangiaceae; genus JABFXX01. The sequence continues at coordinate 6,289 of JAYVWH010001262.1, forward strand.
CGAGTGGACCGAGCGTGCCGCCCTGCGACGGGCCATGCAGCACGAGACTGTCGATGTGGTCGGTACCGAGATGGACGAGCGAGCTCTCGAACGACTGCTGTACCTGTGTCGCGACCGGTGCGTGCTCGTCGTACGGCAGTCGGTGATCCTGCCCATCCCGGAATGTGAACTTGGTCTGGAGGTAGAGCTGCTCGCGCGAATTGCCGCTCCTGGCGAGCCACTGCGCGATCCCGCGACCGACGCCTTCCTCGTGGTAGTGCTTGCGCTGATTCGCCGTGTCGATGCCGCGAAAGCCCGCGGTCAGTGCGTCGACCACGCAGCGCTCGGTCGCGTCTTCTTTCCACGCGGTTCCGTACAGGTAGCTCGGTGCGTCCACGCGCAGAGTCTACTTGGGTAGCGGCAAGTACGCGCGCGGAAGTGGCTCCTGCAGGAACTGCCGGCGCCGGCGGCGGCGCGTCAAACGATTGAGGCCGAGGATCGATCCGAAACCGGCGAACGCGCCGACGGCAGCGATCAGCTTTCCGACGCCGAGGAGCGGCAGACCCAGCCCGACACCGCTGACGATCACGGTGCCGATCAGCGCCTGCCACACGATGTCGCCAGCGTACCGGCGCGACCAGCCGTCGTAGAGCGTCTCGCAGTCCTTGCACCACGTGGCGGCCGGATCC
>JAYVWH010001263.1:0-3224 GCA_043786265.1 Kofleriaceae bacterium
CGTCGCGATCACCTGGACGCCGCGCAGCTCGAGATCGGCACCCGGTTGCAGCTCGACCACGCGCGCGAACCCGAGGGCGCCGACCCACGACGCGGTGCCGGCGGGGACGACCAGCGTCGCCGAGCGCGGGAGGCGACGAAGCGTGGGGAGGTGCAGGTGGTCGGCGTGACGATGCGAGATCAGGATCAGCCCGACGTCCGAAAAGTCCCCAGGCGCGAGGCCGGGCTCGACCGCACGCCGCACCCCGCCGATCCACCGTCCGAGCATCGGATCGAAGGCGATCGCGAGCCCGGGATAGCGGACGATCACCGACGCGTGACCGCCAAAGGTCAGCGCGAGCTCGCCATCGGCGATCGGCGGAACCGGCTCGAGCTGCGCGGGACGCGGGGGCCGGAACCAGCGCGCCATCCAGTGGCCGACCAGGCTGCGGTAGCGCCGGACGGGAATGTCGCGGTGCAGGCGCCCCAGCTCCGCCGCCCGTGCCCCGTGCTTGCCGCCCTCAGCTGCCATGACCTCGAACACTGTCGCTGGGCTGTTCGCGGGGCGCAAGTCGAGGGTACCTTCCCCACTCCGTGCGCGCCCTCCTCGACCCCGCGATCCGGCTCGGCAGGCAATTTGCCGGCCAGCTCGGTCGCTGGCCGATCGCGTTGGCGACCGTGCTGGTGATGAGCGCCCTGTTGCTGCTGCCGGGTCTCGGCGCGACGGGCCTGTGGGAACCGCAGGAGCGGCAGCTCGCCGATCGCGTCGCGCCGCCGCTCGCGATCGAGGCCGCGAAGCCGCCAGAGCAGACGTTGCCGCCCACGACCACGCCCGAGGATCCGTGCCTGCGCATCGCGCCCAAGGACGCGATGGCGCGCTCGCTCAACACCCGCGCGATCGTGTTCGGTCGCGACACCTTCGGAGACTCCGACACCGGCCGCCGGCTCCCGTTCGCCTTGATGGGGCTACTCACTGCACTCGCGACCGCGGGGATCGCACTGCGGCTAGGACGGCCGCGCGGTGCCGTGATCGCCGGGCTGGTCGTGCTGTCGATGCCCCTGTTGTCGCTGCAGTCGCGCATGCTGACCACCGAGATCGGCACGGCATGCGGCGGTGCGTTGCTGGTCTATGCCTTCGTCGCGCTCGCGCGGCTCGGCAGTGCGTACGGTAACGCACTCGCGGCGGTCGATGCCGCGATCAGCATCGCCGCTCTCACGCTCGGCGGCTACCTCGGCTTTCACGGCGGTGGTGCGCTGCTCGGTCTGGTCGTGCCGATCGGTGCGTACGCGGCGGCGGGTGGCTTCGGCGTCACGCCGCTGTTCCGGCGCGAGCGGATCGTCACCGCGATCCCGGCGATGGTGGCCGGCGCGATCGCGATCACCCTGATCGGGCTGCTGGTCTATCAGATCTACTCGCTGAAGACGCCGACGCCCGGGATGATGCCGCCCGCCCGCGCGGTGTTCGGCAAGGCGATCGTCACCGATGGCTGCTGGTCGTCCGCGCTCGGCGCGATGTGGCGCCCCGATGACGATCTGCGGATGGTGTTCGATTCGATGTTCGAGCAGATCGCCTACGGCACGTTCCCGTGGGGCGTGCTCGCGCCGATCGCGATGGTCATGCTGCTGCACTCCAGCGACAAAGATCACCGCACCGCCGGCGCCGTGACGCTCGCCTGGGCAGCGGGCGCGTGGATCGCGTGCGAGGTGTTCCAGCGCAAGGTCGGCTTCACCCTGTACGCGGGCTTTCCGGCGCTCGCGGTGGCGGTCGGGATCTGGCTCGACGAGGTCCTGACTCGGCGCTCGCGCGGTGATGGCGATGCGATGCCCGCCGGGATGATGCTGGTCGGCCTGTTCTTCGTGATCGGCGTGCTCGATCTCGGCAAGGACATGCAGGGGTTCGCGGATCGCATGACCTCGCTCCTGATCGGCAACGATCAGCTGCCGTATCCGAAGGACTCGCGGCTCTTGTTCCTGCCGACCAAGCTGTGGATCCTGATCATTGGAATGATCGCGGGCCTCGGGTTCGGGTTCTCGATGCTGATCTGGCGCCCTGGCACGAACCCGCGCGCGCAGCGGCTGCAGCGGATCGCAACCTGGTGCGTGGGCGCTGCGTTCCTCGGCACCGTGACGATGGCGGGGTTCTGGTCGTTCGTGTGGCAGCCGCGCCTCGCGCTCAATGTCTCGTCGAAGGCGATGTTCGCGAGCTTCCAGGACCTGCGCGAGGCGGGCGATCAGCTCGTCATCATGGGGGACCTCGGCCACGCGCCGCGTGCGTACGCACCCGACGTGACGCCCGAGATGGTCAATAGCCGCGATCAGATCGTCACCGCGCTTGGCCGGCCCAACCGCGTGTTCGCGATCGCGCCGCAGAGCGAGCTGTGCACGCTGCATCGCGAGCTTGCCGGCAAGCGCTACTACGTGCTCGACGATCGCAACGTGCGCAGCTTGCTGCTCTCCAACAAGGTCGATGGCACGACCGACAAGAATCCGCTCGCGACCGCGATCCTCCATGCCGAGCCGACAGAGATCGGCGCGCGGCCGAAGGGCCGCGTCACCTGGGACAACAAGATCCAGCTGCTCGGCTGGGACATCCCGGAGACGATGTCGCGCGGCTCGAAGGTTACGCTGAAGCTGTATTACAAGATCCTCCAGCCGGTCGGCGGCGCCTGGAAGGGCCTCATGCACTTCGACGGTCCGCTGCGGTTCAATGGCGACCACGAGCCGATCAACGGTCGCTGTCCGACGTCGACGTGGCAGCCTGGCGACTTCATCGTGGATACCGTCACGGTGACGGCCGGCGGCGGCGCGTTTCCCGCGGGAAAGTATGAGCTGTGGATCGGATTCTTCACGGGCAGCGCGCCCAACTGGAAGAACATGACCGTCAGCGAGGCTCCTGGCGACATGCGGGATACGGCTGATCGCGTGAAGATCATGTCGGTAAACCTCGACTGATGAAGCAATTTTGGTCGCCGCATGCGGCGACTACAATTGACGCCCGTCGAGAGACAGGGTTATGACGACCGCGATGGGAGCGAAGGCCAAAGGGGATGTGATCGAACCGGTACCGGTGGCGATCAGCGATGCGGACCGGCGAAGGGCGCCGCGCGTCCTGCTCAACCTCGAGGTCGACTACGCCAGCGAGGAGAACTATCTCTTCGCGTACATCACGGACATCAGCGCGACCGGCATCTTCGTCCGCACCACCACGCCCGAGCAGCCGGGCACGCAGCTGAACCTCAAGTTCGG
>JAYVWH010001264.1:0-3180 GCA_043786265.1 Kofleriaceae bacterium
AAGTCGGCGCTCCGCATCGTCTGTGCGGCCACTGGCGAGATCGATCCGCGCGAGCGCACGGCCTTCGAAGCTCGACCACGGCTCGGCCGCGAGCGCAGCGCCGTGCGAGCGCGCGAGGATGTCGAGGCCGCCCGCCGCAGCATCGTTTGCGACGTAAACGGCAGCCTGGGGCGCACGCATCACGATCGCGAAGCTGCGTCCGTCGGTGAGGCGTCCGGTCGCAAACACGCGACGGCGCGCGGAGGACCGCTCGTCCCATGCAGCGACGACGAACCCGCACGTCTGCACGCGGCGACGATACCACCGGCCGGGATGGTCTACGATCGCAGGCATGGGTGACTCGATGACCGAACGGCGACTCCGGGCCATCGCCGCGCGCCTCGACGAGATCTCGACGCAGGCTCCCGAGCTGACGGGGCTCGAGCTCGCCTACGAGCGCGGCAACGTGTCACAGGAGGAATGGCACGCAGCAAATGTCGAAGCGAAAGCAGCTGGGGTGCTCGCGGAGGCCGAGCTCGCAAAGATCGACGACCTGCGCGCTCGGCTGCCAACTGAAGTCGACGCTCATGTCGATACGCTGCTCGCTCAGCTCGCGGAGCAACTCTCGGATGCCACCGCTCGCCTCGCCGGCGTCGCCGCTCCGGCGGTCGAGAGTGCACTGCGGTTCAAGCAGGCGCTCTTGCCAGATCTCGTCGCGACGCTGGCCGCCTGGCGCGCTCGCACGCCATCGCGCTACGCGTACGAGTGGGCGTGGCGCATCGTGTACAGCACGACCGACGAGTGTGCAGAGCTTCTGCGACCGCTCAGTTGAGCAGCTTCGGTACGTCCGGCGGGTCCGGCCGCTCTTCGTCCTCGGCGAACGGATCCTCGCCCGGCCAGGCGACGTAGGCGGGCGGCGCGACGACGACAGGACGCAGGCGCGCGACCGCTGCCTCGCGCTCGCGGTCCTCGCGATCCCATTCGCCGAGGCGGCGGCGGTTCTGGCGCTTCTTGCGCCACCACGCCAGCGCGAGCAGCACAGCGCACAGCACCCACACTGCGAGGCCCATCAGGCCGATCGGTGCGAGCAGGTAGCGCTTCGACAGATCTGTCCGCCACTCGTCGAACAGTTCTCCGAGCGGCTTGCCGTAGGCTTTCTTCGCGGCCGTGTCGAGGTCGGTGCCGTTGCCGATCATGGTGAGGAAGCGGCGGAACGGCCATCGGTCGCCATCGTCCGCGGTGTCCTCCCACCGGCCGCGGCGCGACAGAAAGCCGACAAAGTCGTAGCTCTGTGCGTAGGCGCGGTGCGCGGGCGCTTCTTCGGCGGGGAACGTGCGATCGAGCTGATCGAGCGGCACGATGCCGCCGAACCACGCCATCCCGGCGAGCGTTTCTGTCCGGTCCCACGACCACTCCATCGAGTGCTGGTAGGCGAATCCTTCGTGCAACCAGTGCGGTGCGGCCGGACCGATCGCGACACCGAGGGCAATATGGGCGAGCTCGTGGCGCAGGGTCTGCACGGGATCGCTGAGCTCGGCGCCACGCCGCATTGCGATGCTGATGATGTCGAGGTCCGGATACGCGACACCGATCGCCCACGGCGGCGCCCCACGGCCTGCCGGTGCGACCGCTGCGAGCGACTCCGCATCCCGCACGAGCTGGACACGAATCGTGCGCGGCACGCGCAGGTCGACCAGGTCACTGCTGATCTGCTCGAGCGCGTCCTCCGCGCTGCCCTGCAGCTGACGCGCGGTCGACTCCAGCCCCTGCTCGTAGTGCATCTCGATCCGTCCGTGGCGGGGCAGGGCAATGAGCTCCACGGCGCCTACCTGGCGCGCGAGTGCGAGGACGAGCACGAACGCGAACACCGCGCGATTCACCAGTGCAGTCCCGGGTAAGTGAGCTCGACGCGCTGGTGGGTCTCGGCCGTTTGCTTGGCGTAGATGATGATGCCACCGGCGAGCACGGCCGCTCCGATCGATGCGTAGACCCACCATGGCGTGGCGTCGTCTTCCTTGCCGCGCGCGTTGTTGCGCAGTCGCTCTTCCGGTGTCTCCACGAGGAGCGGCTGGTCAGGATCCGGCGCTCGATCGTTCCACGTCGCGAGTCGATCGGCGACGAGCGCCGCGAGGGCAGAGACGTCGGCGAGCGGTCGCACGCCATCGCCGCCATCACCGAGGCGGCGCAGCCGCTCGCCCTGGCCGGCGTGGCCCCACGCCTCGACGGTGTCACCCGCACGCACGAGCGCGACGCGCGCACCGACTTCGTTCATCACGGCCAGGAGCTGGTCCGCGGACGGCCGCTTGCCACCCCACGCAGCGATACGCCCCGCGAGCGGTCCCCACACTCCGGCTTGATCGGGCATCGGCACCGACACGACGGGCTGCTTGCGGACGATGGTCCCGGTGAGCACGCCGCGCCGCGTTCCCGACGCAGCGGCGATCACGTGTGTCCCGGCCGTGAGCACCATCTTCAGCGGTGCGGTGCCGGCGCGGTGAAAGTCGACCCACACCTCGGCCCCGACGACATCGGCGGTGATCTCGATCTCGAACGCCTCGCGGTTCGACAGCGCGTCGACCTCGGGGTAGCGCGCGAGGACGCTTGCATCGACATCCGGCGAGCCCCCAAGAGCGCGCAGCTGCGCGGCTGCGACGAGCGCACCACTCGAATCACCGGTGCGATCGGCGCACAGCAGGACGTACGTCCAAGCGCGAGTTAGCTCGGGAACAGGGAGGCCCGCGGCCTGGCGTGCGGCAGCGATCGCGATCGCAGTCCGTGCAGCCGTCGTCGCATCCGTACAGGCGAGCGCGCCAAACTTGCCCTGCGCGTCGACCATCGCGGCGGCGAGCGCGACTGTATCGCGATCACGATCGAGGCCCGTGAGTGCATCGTCGAGACCATCGCCGGTCAGCACCTCGACTTGCCGGCCGACAAGCGCGGCGTTGATCTGCGGTCGGAGGTCACCGGGGCCGAGATCGATCACCGCAACGCGATCGCCAAGCCGCGGTGATCCGGAGGCGATCGTTGCACTCGCCGCTACGACTGCGAGAGCTGCTCGAAGAACTTGTTGAGGGCCCATACGTCACGCGCTCGCAGTCCATCGAAGTGCAGGCCCGTTACCTTGTCGTCGGACCACCGCACCGTCGCGCCGACCTCGATCAGATCGGGCGTGGTTGGAATCGAGAACGAGATGTCGACCCG
>JAYVWH010001265.1:0-7751 GCA_043786265.1 Kofleriaceae bacterium
ATTCGAAAAGCCGTGATCCGCCAGCGCCGCATAGGTGCCGAGCTCTGCGACTGCCTGGGCCGCAAGCAGCTCGAGCGCAGCCACCGACATCGACATCTCGCCGTCAGGAGCGGCCGCGTTGAGCCCGAGCGCCGCGGTGGTCGCGGCCGGCCACAGGAACGCACCGCGCGGAGTGCGACGCGCAACACCGAATAGCGACGTGGAACCAATCGGGCGGACATCGTCCGTCATCGAGTCGGCTGACATCGACGACGACGACATTTCCGACGACGACATGGCCGACGAGGACATTGCCGACGACGAGGACATTGCCGACGACGAAGACATCGCGGCCGAGGGCGAAGACATCGCGTCCGAGGGCGAAGCGAGCGGATACGCGGTCGTTAGCTGGCGGTTTGCACCTGCAGTGCGCTCGCTGCGACGCTCGGCCTCGATCGCGAGTGCCTGCACGAACGTACGGTCGACGGCACCCGCCATCGCGGTCAGCTGACCGGGACCTGCGATCGCGAGGCGCGCAGCCTGCGCCGCTTCAGCGGGGCCGAGACCGTAGACGCGGGCGGCGAGCACGAGCTCGGGGGTGACGAAGTCAAACGACAAATCCGAGGTCGACCGCTCCTGCGCGACCGACCAGCCGAGCGCGCGATCCGCGATCATGCCAGGCGCGGCGTACGACGACGCGTGACCGCCAGCCACCTCGTAGTCGTTGTAGTCCGCGAGCGCTGCGCTCGCGCCGAGCATCGGAAGCGTCATCGCGTCGATCATCGAACGGGCAAGCGTGGGGCCCATCGTGACCGTCGGTGCGGTGATCCGCATGTCGGCAGGCGCGCCTGCGTGTGCGGCGATCGACTCGACATCCCATGACAGCAGCGCGCTGCGCAGCGTGGTCACGTGTTCGGCAGTCGCAGCGGCCTGTGTGACCTGGGCCTGTGCGGATTGCAGCGGTGCGATCTCCGAGGAGGCCTGTGTGGCCTGTACCTGCAGCTGCGCAATCTCGGCCGTTGTGCCACTCACACCATCGACGTCGATGGAAGTGCGCGGTAGCTCGCTCGCGACATAGGTCGGGTCAAAGCCAGCGACTTCGCGCATCGGTTGACCGTCCGCGAATGCCGGCAGTGCCGTCATCGCAGCGGCCGCCTGGCCCCACGTCGCCCAGGTGGGCAGCGTGGCGGCGGGCGTCGAGACCTCATCGGTCGAGGCTGCAAGCAGACCTGCGAGGTAGGTGGCGCCGAGGCCACCGCCGAACAGGGCGCGCACATCAAACGACGCAGCCGCACCGAGCGGCAGCACATGGCGAAGCGCCGGAGCGAACGGTGACGAAGCAAGTCCGGCCGACATGCCGGCACCAGGCGCACTCGGCGCCGCGTGGGCGACGAGGTCCGCGAGCGTCTCTCGCTCGAAGGTCGGCATCAGCAAGCCCGGGGCAGAAGCAGCGGTTGCAGCTGCCGCAGCGGCCGCAGTTGCCGCCGCAGCGCGGGGCGACGGCAAGGTGCGACCGCGCGAGATCGCCGCGAACACCTCGTCGGACGTCTCTTCGTCGTCCGCGATCCGGACAGCGGGCTGCACCGGCGCCAGGTTGCGCAGTGTGGGCAGTGCATCGATCGAGCGCGGATCCGGCTCGGACCCTGCGTAGGCGATCGGGGTCGGGCCCGCAGTCGGGCGACCTTCGTCGAAGAACGGCGCGACGAATACGGTGCCCGGGGCAGCGGCGGCAAGCATTTCGAGCCGCATCTCGGGAGAGGCGCTCGCGACAGACAAGATGTCGAGCGACGACGTCTTCGCACCGGCGAACCGGGCGAGCCAACGATCACTCCATGCGACGTGTGACAGCGCGGCGGGCGTCATCGAAGTGGCGGCACCAAGCGCGCTCGTCGGGGCGGGCGCTGCCCCGGACGAGACGTGCGCGTGTACGTTGGGCGCGGCAAGGAACGCCATCGCCGGCATGCGCATCTCGGTGCGTGCGGGCGCGAACGCAGGGCGCTGCGCTTGGGTCGAAGAAGTCGACATCGTCGAAGGAGTCGACAGCATCGTCGCAATGCTCGGCACGCGTGCGCCCGGCTGGACAGTCGTCCGCTCCACGGTCGAGACGAGACCACCAAGGCCCGTCGGCATGACGAGGCGCGGACCGCGCGTCGACTCGATCGAACCACCCGATGCAGAATTGCGTGCGATCAGCTCGACCGACCTCAGCGCCTCGCCGAGCTCGGCGATCGCCTGGACGGCGCGGTCGGGACGATTGCCGATGCTGCCTGCGACCATCGCCGCGAGCTCGGGCGGCAACGACGCGACAGCAGCCGCGATCTCGATCGCGACGCGGCTCTCTGCACGAGGGGCCTCGCGGATGTCGCGCGACGGTTCCGGATCGGGCGAAACGCGCGCATCACGGGCGGCGGCATCGCGCGCCGCAGAGTGAAGACGCTGAGCGTCCTGCTGACGAACGTCCTGCTGACGAGCGTCCTGCTGCTGACGAACATCCTGCTGACGCTCGGCGATACGTTGCGCGATCCGCTCCTCGATGCGGGTGCGCTCGATCTCGGTGGTGGCGCGATCGGCCTCACGGCGGGCGGTGTCGGCGACGTTCGTGCGCTCGACACTCCGCTGCGCGGCGACTTCCGAAGAGCGCTGCTGCAGCTCGGCCTGGCGTTGCTCGATCGCACGCACCTCTGCGGCGCGCACTTCGGCGCGAGTCGAATCAGACGGCGTCGCTGCTGTCGGAGCAGAGCGCTGCTCGGCCGGGCGCGCCTGCTCCGCCCGCGCAACATACTCGCGCTCGGCGGCTGCCCGTGCGACACGCTGTAGCTCGACGATGCGAACGCGCTGCTCGGCGTACTGCTCCGCGACCTGCGTTGCCTGCTCGTACGACTCGCTTGAGCTCGTCGTCATCGGCGACGACGTGACGGCCGAATCGGCGCGCGGCGCTGGCGGTGTCACCATCTCGGGCGCATTGGAAGACACGCGCGAGGCCTCCGCGCCAAACGACGACTGCTGCTGCGCCGAGCGCGCAAGCATCGTGGTGAGCACGGCGCGCAGGCCGGGGCTCATACGAGTCGCGGCAGCAGTTGGGCTGGTGGTGGACGTCGCCGACTGCGACAGCAGTGGCGCCATCGCGCGCGACATGACGTGCGCGGCCTGCGTGGCGGCGAGCGGCACGAGCGGGCTATACGCATCGTTCATGCTCGGCATCGCGGTATCGGGGCGGGCGATCGACAGCGACGGAGCGACGTACTCGTAGAGTGCTGACGGCAGTGCGATCTGCGACTGCACCTGCTGCGGCGCGACGTACGTGCCGCGCGTCGTGAACATCTGCGGGGCTGCCGACGGCTGCACCGCGGTCTGCGACCCAACGGCGCGTGCGGCCGCCATCCAGTCGAGCTCGTCCTGGTACCAGGGACGCGGGAACACCCACGACACGTTGCTCGCCTGGCGCTCGCCCGCACCGTTCGAGACGTACTGACTGAACATGCGCATCGACGCCGAGCGCTGCGCCGACTCGATCCACGGCGTGACCAGACGATCCACGAAGCCCAGGTTGCGCAGACCACCGATGCGGTTCGCACCAGGCTCGCCGACCTCGGGGGCCCAGCGGGACACGTGACGATTCGCAGCGTGCAGAGCCGCTCCGCCACCCTTGGTGACGAAGGCTGGCGACGACAGTGCCGCAGTCAGTGCGCGTGGTTCGTTGGTATTGGTCATGGCTTGGGCTTAGTCCGCCTGCAAATGGCTCAGGTGATTCCCTCGTGGGCGAGCTCGAGCGTCTCGATCGCTAGCTCGTTCTTCGAGGCATCGAACTCACTGATCTCCCACTTGACGGGCCAGGCGCGAACGAAGGTCCAGGACACCTGCCTGTTGAGCGCGGTGTCGAGCTGCGTGATGGTGCCGCCGAGGCGGTTACCGCCACCCGGCACGGTCCACTCTTTGCGCCACCTCAGCAGGGCGGAGTCCTTTGTGAAGCCTTGCTTGAGCACGATATTCGACCACTTCACCGCGCCGGGAAGCTGGAACGTCGTCAGGTTCTGACCGCCCTCACGAACGGGAACCACTTCCGTCTCGTAGCGAAGACCGCTGACGCTCTTGAAGAACAGCTCGCCGCCAAGGCCCTCGAGTTGGACATGGAAGCAAAAAACCGGAAGTGGATCTTTGCGCGCAGCGGACATCGTTGCTCCTCAGGTAACGGGATTCGTCGGTGCAGAGCCAGCCATGTTCTGGACGAGATTGATCATGATGAACTCTGCTGGTGAAACAGGCGCGACCCCGACGTCGCAAACCAGCAGGCCATTATCTACTTGTTCGGGGGGATTGGTCTCCGCATCGCATTTTACGAAGAACGCCTCCTCGGGATTCCCTCCCACCAGCATCCCTAGGCTGTAGAGATTCGTCAGAAATGCGACCGTTCGGTTCCGCACGAGATCCCACGTGGCCGGGTTGTTCGGCTCGAACGTGGTCCAGGCGAATCCGGCCTCCAGAGACCGCCGTAACATGATGAAAAGACGGCGAACCGAGACAAACCGCCACTGGGGGTCTGATGACGCGGTGCGCGCACCCCACGGTCGAACGCCGCGCTGTAGGCGGAAGGTGTTCACTGCATCGGAGTTCAAAATTCCGATGTGATCCTCTGTCACACGTAGGGACACGTCCTGGGCGCCCTCGATTTCCAGGTTCGCGGGAGCGAAGTGGACCCCCTCGAGATCGCGCCGGGCGTAGACGCCAGCGAGCATCGCGGACGGGGGCACGATCCGCCACTTGTCATCGTGGGTCGTGATCCGCAGCCACGGCCAATAATAGGCGCAGTACGAGCTGTCCGTGCGACGCCTCCACTTGCGGACCCACTCGATGTCCTTGGTCTGCGGGATATCGAGGATCGCGAACCGGTCCTTGAGGTTCTCGCACACCGAGATCAGCGTGTCTTGAAGTCGCTGCGCCTTCATCTCGCCCGCGGGGCCGGGCTCGCGCTCGTAGAACTTCATCGCGTCCGGGATCGTGAGGATCGCGACCTCCTCGTTCTGCGCGAGTGACATCAGGCCCGAGCGCTCGCCCGGTCCCATGTCGTGGCCGATGAAGTCCTCCGGCGTGATCGCTTCGATGCCATCGCGACCGCCGGTCAGACGCGTCATCGCCATCGGCTCGGGCAGGTTGTGCGGCACCGGAGAGCGCGTGTTGAGATCGTCGAGGCGCACGAGGCGGCTGCGCTGACTGACGACACGCGGTGCGTAACTGCGCGACGACGGATGCATCTGCAGGCCCTTGAAGACCTCGCGGCGATCGCGCATCGCGACGTGAATCTCGAACGTCATCACCTCGAGATATGTCGGCGCCGCCGCACGATGGCGACGGTTGACCGGCGTCTCGGTCGCCCACTTGACGATCTTGTCGCCGACTTCTGTCAGCACGACAAAATCGCTGTTCTCGCGATCGTAGATGCGCACCAACGCGCCGACCTCGAAGCCGCGCGTGACATTCACGTACGCTTCGCCGTGACCGATATCGAGGTCACGCGTCAGCAGCGCTTGGGCGCCGGCGGTGTGAACACATCGAAACCAGATCTGGTTTCCCCACGTGCCCTCGTTGAGCGCGCGGATCGTGAGCGACGGCTTGTTCCAGTCGTCGATCTGAACATGTTCGGCACACGACGCATGGTCGAGGCCGGCGAGCTCGCCCTTCGGCGCGCAGTGGGCGACGCGTACCATCCAGCAGTCGGTGCCACCGTTCTTGAAGAAGCCGTGCACCGCATCGTGCGAGTACGACTCCTGGGTGACACCGAATGTCTCGACGAACTCGTCCCAGTTCGTCAGTCGCGTCGCCTCGTTCATCGGTCCCTTTTGGGTGATTCCGACAAAGCCGGTGACGCGAGTGTTCGCGATCGTGAGTGGTGGTGGAACGACCGAGTCGAAGCTCTGGTAGATGCCAGGAGCACGGGGGTCAGCGGACGGTCGCAATCGCATTGACATCGAAAACCTCTAAGGTCGGTCGCTCAACGGCGCCGTGCTTCGTTGATCTCGCGGTTGATACGCGCGATCTCGCGGAGCCAGACGTGTCGTTCTTCGTGTTCCATGTCGAGGATGGCGTCGACAGACCAGTGAAAGTGGTACGCGATGTAAGCAACTTCTTGGAAGAGTTGCTCGCGAGGGTATGTAGCGACCGCCGCCCAGGTCACCCCGGGCCAGACTGGCCACTACCTCCATTCTCGGCGAGCAAGGCACCGGTCACCATGTCGACATCCATCTCGTGCTGACACTTCGGGCACGCGATGTGGTGTTTGGGAGCGCCGCCCTCCTCGTTGATCTTGCGATAGAACTCTTGCAGGTACGCGAGATCGGTCGAGAACAGATTCTCGATCATGTCGACGGTGACCTGCTTGTGCTCTCCGAGCTGCGCGATCACGCGCGACAGCAGCACGATCACGAGGTACGCGCGGTTGCTCTGCACCCGGTAGTCTTGTAGCGGCAGAATCTCGTCGCGAGCGGTCGCGAGCCGCATCACGCCATCGCGGTGAACGTTGCCGTTCTCATCCACGAACCCACGTGGAAGCTTGAACGCATACTGAGTCTTGAACGCCATCTGGCTCGGTGCCTCCGAAGATCAAAAGCCAAAACCCACACCCAAACCCAACCCAAAAAAAACAGCCTGCTGCAGTTCATGCAGCAGGCTGTATCGTAACCCGTGAGGGCTACGTCGCGCCTTTCGGCGCGCAGCAATTACGAGTCGTACTGGTTGATCTTGAAGACCATCTTCTCGACGTAGAGCTCGACGTTGAAGCGCGCGATCTTCTCGGAGTTGGCTTCCGAGTCTTCCTTCGCGAACTTCTTGAAGCCCACGTTAGCGAGCGAAATCTCGCCCAGCTCGTCCTTCATGTTCGGGTCGAGGAAGACGATGCGGCCTTCCATTTCGTGGTTTTCCTTGTGGTCGCCGTCGACGAACCACTTCTTGGCGGCATCCGCCCACGCCTGATAGTCGGCCATCGAGATGCCGAACTTCAGGTCGGGCACCGTGACTTTCGCCGGGTGCTTGGTCGGCTCACGGAAGATACCGATCTGGTCTGCCGCGATGGCGCACTTCCAGGTGAACGAGTCCACCGAGGCAATGCGGCTGCACGGCAGGGCGCCGAGCTCGACGCGGAAGTTCGAGCACAACCACGCCTTCTGCTTCGGGCCAACCTTGGCGCGAATGTCTTCGCCGCCACCCTTGGCCCAACGAACGCGCTCGGGCTCGAACTCGATGTCGAAGTACGCCGCGTCCTTGCTCGAACCGTCCAGCTTGGGAACGGTCACCGAGGTGATGAGAGCGTCCTCGAAGTCGAGCCGCGACTGCGCCTTGTAGTTGAAGTCGCCCGAGACGAAGTAGCCGCTCTTGGGCTCGTAGGACTTGTCGAACGACTGCTTGATCCAGTCGTACATGCCCTTACCCATGCCGATACCAACGGTGGCCTTGCCTGCCGTCCACTTGATATTCGACACGTGCTTCTTCTGCACGTTGTCGGGGCCGAGGTCGTTCGCGACGATGTCAGCTTCCATCGCCATGCCACTGAACTTCTTCAGGAAGCCGACGTTGTAGCCCGCGATATCGAGTGCGAAGCGTCCTGCGGTATATGAGCGATCGGTCAAATTTGCCATGTGTTCGATTGTCTCCGGTTCACTTGTCTTTTCGCCGGCTCGGCACGGAGGCCGTCGGTGACCGCAACGCTACTCGCCAACCCTCGCAAGGCGCCTGCCTTGCCCCACCCTACCTTGTGGTCTCCGAAGATCTCCCTGACGTTTCTA
>JAYVWH010001266.1:0-4177 GCA_043786265.1 Kofleriaceae bacterium
GGGTAGGCTGGGACGATGAAGCGGTGGGGATTGCTGCTGTTGCTGGTGGGCGCGTGCCCGGGTAAGCCGACGACAACCACAGGCGCGCAAGGCAGTGGCGGCGGCAGTGCGCCGGTGATCAAGGACGCGAACGGCTGCGCGGACATCAAGGCGAAGGTCGAGCAGCTCTACCGAGCCGAGGCGCAGGCCAAGGAGCCCAAGCGCGTCGAGGCGTTTGTCGCCGACAACACCACGATGGTGATGAACGATTGCGCGAAGGGGCCGGCGACGGCCGTGCCGTGTATCGCGAAGGCGCAGTCGATCCTCGAGATCGAGAAGCAATGCCTGGTGCCGCTCGACGATGAGGGTACCGAAGGCGATCTCAAGTGAAACCGGGTTCGCCCGGAGGTGTCCCCGCGATGATGAAGAACCTCGTTCTCGTGCTCGCTCTCTCGGCCTGCGGCAAGAGTCAGACACCGGTCTCGAATCAAGGTAGCGGCGAGGGGCCCGTGAAAGACACGCGAACCGCGGTCGAGCGACGGCGCGATACGGCGTGCGAGTCCCTCGGCCCGCGGGTCACCGACTGCGCGGTCGAAGATGCGAAGGCCGCACTCGCGGCGGGAACGCTCAAGCAGAAGGACTACGACGCGATCACCAAGCCGGAGATCAAGTCGAAAAATACGCACGAGTTCGTCAAGGACTGCGCGGCGAAGGAGCTGTCGTCGCGGCAGGTCCGGGTTCTGGAGGTCTGCCAGAAAGAAGAGACCGAATGCGACCCATTGGTCGCTTGTCTCGATAATCTCAACAAGCAATGACCAAGCACCTCCTCGTCGCGCTCGCCTTGTTCTCCGCATGTAAGAAGAAGGAAGCGAAGCCGGCGGAAGCGCCGCCTGACAAGGGGAGCGGACAGGCGCAGCCGATCGCGCGCGCGTCGCAGCAGCCGCTGCCCGCGTTGCCCGCGCTCGAGCTGCCTGCGGATCCGAAGCGCGCCGAGAAGATCGCGCTCGGTCACGCGCTGTTCTTCGACACGCGTCTGTCGGGATCCAGCGACCGCGCGTGCTACTCGTGTCATCAGAACGAGAACGGCAACGGCGGCAAGGATCCGCTCGCGATCGGCTCGGGTGGCAAGACACTCACGCGCCACTCACCTGTGATCTGGAACGTCGCCTACTTCAAGGGCTCGCTGTACTGGGACGGCCGCGCCAAGGATCTCGAGGCCAACGCGAAGGGCGCGTGGGGCGGTCCGAACATGAACGCAGGACCCGACAACCTCGACAAGAAGGCGGCGGAGCTCGCCGCGGTCGCCGGCTACAAGAAGCTGTTCACCGACGCGTTCGGTGCGACGGAGATCAAGGGCGAGCACGTGCAGAGCGCACTCGCCGAGTACGAGCGCACGCTGATCTGCAAGGACACCGCGTACGACAAGTACGCCGGCGGTGACAAGACGGCGCTCACCGACCAGCAGCAGAAGGGCCTCGACGTGTTCATGGGCAAGGGCGGCTGCATCACCTGTCACGCGCCGCCGTACTTCACGACTGCGATGGGCGGCGAGGGCGGGGCGTACTTCAACGTCGGCATCGGAACGCAGGGCGTCGCCGAGGACAAGGTCGACATCGGCCGCCAGAAGGTCACGAACGATGCGAAGGACTGGGCGAAGTTCAAGCCGCCCAGCCTGCGCAACGCGAGCAAGAGCGCGCCGTACTTCCACGACGGCTCGGTCGCCAAGCTCGAGGACGTCGTCAAGCTGATGGCAAGTGGCGGTATCAAGAACAAGAACATCGATCCGCTGCTGCAAGATCGGCATCTCTCCGATGCCGAGCTCGCCGACATCGTCGGGTTCCTGTCCGCGCTCGACTGCCCGGGCTCCCTCGAGAAGCCGACGCTGCCCTGACTAGCGCTCGTTGCGTGGGTCGACTTCTTCGACACGCAGCACGAGATGCAGCTCGCTGCCCGGAATCGGCAGCGGCGTGAGCCAGATGATCATCTCGAGCGGCGGTCGGTCCTGGCCGCGGAACACGCGAGCGCGTCGCTCGGTGGGCTTACCGTCGACGTGGACCGCGCGGAGGGCACGGAGCAGGCCCGGAACAAACGAGTTGAGCGTGGTCTCGGCGAGCGACAAGCCATCGCAGCCCTTGTCGTCTTGATTGCACAGCTTGTTGAACGCCTTGTTGGCGGCCGTGATCACGCCATCGATCGAGACCAGTGCCTGGGGTAACCGCGAGCGCTCGAACGCTTGCACGATCGTGCTCTCGCGCGGATTCTCCACGGCCATGAGCCCGCTGCCGCGCGGCTTGCGGCGGCCCATATCCAGCATGTCCATCACCGTGTTGAGCTCGTACTTGAACGCGCTCGCACTACCATGGCGCTGTGCCGGATCCTTGGCCATCGCGCGCATGATCAGTGACTCGAACGCCGAGTCGATGTCCTCATGGCGGCGTACAGCCATCGCATCGGGGACGTTGTGGATGTGCGCCATCAGTACCTCGACGACGCTGCCGTCGAAGGGCAGGGTGCCGGTCAGGAGCAGATACCCGAGCACGCCAAGCGCATAGATGTCGCTCGACACGCTCGCCGGGCCACCGGCAGCACGCTCGGGCGCGAGGTAGTGCGGGCTGCCACTGACACCGCCGGCGCCTTCCTCCTCGCGCGGGTCGCCGACCTCCGGACGTCGTGCGAGTCCGAAGTCGAGCAAGCGCACCACGCGACGGCGGCGAGCGCCACTCGCGCCCGTCATCTCGGCGGTGAGCATGATGTTCTCCGCCTTGACGTCGCCGTGGATGATGCCGCGCTTGTGAATGTGGTCGAGTGCATCGGCGACCTGGCCGAGGACGTCGATCGCGCGCCTGACCGGCATCGGTAGCGTGCCCGGCTGGACGAGCGAGTCGCCCTCGACCAGCTCCATGACCATGTACGCGCCGAACTGCGAGTCCTCGCCGAAGTCGACGACCGACACGATGTTCGGGTGCGAGATCTCGCTTGCGAGCTTGGCTTCCTGGTTGAAGCGCGTGCGTGCTTCGTGGTCGCCGGCGAACGCAGGAGAAATGATCTTCAGCGCGAACGCTTTGCCGAGCTGAAGATGGCGCGCGCGAAAGACGTGGCCCATCCCGCCCTCGCCCAGCCGCCCGTCCAACGCATACCGGCCTCCGACCGTTTGCATGCACTTCGAATATAAAGGCAGCTCACAGTTTCGATCCACCCGTCTGCGCACTTCCGTGGCGGGACATGGCTCCCGGGTGCCCGCTTGGCGGTCCGGTAAGGATGGGTGCCCATCCTTCAGCCCGGTTGGCGTGCGCGCGTCTGCCTGGGATCGCCGTCGTACTCGAACGGCTTCTTGCACTTCTGGCAGACCAGCTTGGGCCAGAAGTACGTCTTGTTGCCGGTCAGGTTTGTGGGTGCGGGGGCCGCAGCTTCGACCAGGTGCTCGTGTCCACAGCCCGGCAGCGGGCATCGGACGCTTTTCATTGCCGTTTGCATGAGCCGACGGTCGCACGCCCAGCATGCGGAAGGACACGCCGTGGCCACGGACGTGTCGGGGACGACCGCCGAACATGGCAATGAGCCACCTTGACAGCGATGCCTTGGCTCAGGTGGGGCACAGCGGCGGCCAGCACCGCGCTAGGGGCGCTCACAGGACGGCAGTGGCATGGGGGAACGCTCGATGGTAGACAGAGGCGTCTCTTCGTTCCCGTAGCTCAGTTGGATAGAGCACGAATTTCCTAAATTCGGGGTCAGCAGTTCGATTCTGCTCGGGGACACCTGGTTCGGTCTCAGAACGCGCGCGTCGCGAGGTGATTACTTCGTCGATCACCCGTGCGCGCGGGCATCGCCGAAAAGGCGTCCCAGCATCGCGCAAACGTTCGCGATTCCGATGGGCTTCTCGATGTAGCTCGCGAGTCCCAGAGCGCGTGCGGTCTCACGTGCGGCGACCTGTCCCGAGATCAGGACCACGGGGATGTCCGCGAAGCGCGGTTCGCGGCGACTCTCTTCGATAAATTGCCAGCCGTCGACGTTCGGCATCACGAGGTCGAGCAGGATGAGGCAGGGGAGCGTGGTTGCCGCTCGCAGATACGTGAGGGCCTCTGCGCCGTCCGCGGCCGTGGCCACCTCGTAGCCTTCGCCGCGGAGCAACTCCGCGAGCAGCACGTGAACATCGATTTCGTCGTCGATGACCAAGATCGGGCCACGCTCGGTGGCATGT
>JAYVWH010001267.1:0-4882 GCA_043786265.1 Kofleriaceae bacterium
CGCAGATCCTCGTCCGTGCCGCCAAAGATGGGACGCAGGTGCAGACCGCCATCGATGACCAGGTCGGTGCCGGTGTGCCTCGCACGATGATCGCGGGCATGCCGGGCGTGCCGCAGATGCAGCAGCCGCAGCAGATGGGCGGCCAGCAACCGTACGGCGGTCCGCCCGCGATGCCGCAAGGCCAGCAGGGGGGCTACCAGCAGCAGCCACCGCAGCAGGCCAAGACGATGATCGCCGGCCAGTCGCCATTCGCGCCGGGCCAGCCGCTGGCGGGCATGGCGCAAGGCGGACTGCAACAGCAGCAACCGCAGCAAGGCGGCGGCTATCACCAGGCATCGCCCGCGCAGAAGACGATCGTCGCCGGCATCGCGCCGCCGATGATGGGTCCCGGCGGGATGCAGCCTGGGATGGGCATGCAGCAGCCCGGAATGCAGGGCGGGATGGGGATGCCGCAGGGCACGCCGCAAGGTGGCTTCCCACCCCAGCAAGGCGGCGCGGGTCCGAACAAGACCGTGATGCTTCAGCCGAGCGATGGCGTCGTGTCGGTCGCGCGAACCGGTGGTCCTGTCGCGCCGCTGCCGCCCGGAGCGGTCGTCGTGCAAGGAGCGTCAACGCTGTACTGGATCGTGTGTCTGTTCATGGGCGTCGCCCTCGGCGTGCTCGCGTACGTGCTCGTTCTCCAGATGTGACCGCCGATGCCTGACGACGACGACGAACGCACAGTCAAAGAGCTGATCAGCCAGGGCAAAGTCCCGCTCGATCCGCAGACCCAGGCGGACCTCGAGAAGTGGTTCGGCCTGCCGTCGGTCACCGCGCTCGAAGAGCAAGGCAAGATCGCCGCCGCGGAGGACTCGGACATCGCCGAGGTCGTCGAGCGGCGAAAGAAGGCGATCGCCGCCGTCGACCCTGCCCTGCTCGACTGGATCCGCATCCGCACCGAGGACATTCCAAATCAGATCGGGACGCCGGTGCGCATCATCGACACCGTGATCGACGCCAGCATCGCGCGCTTCGACATGGGCATGGTCGATCGCGCGTTGACGATCGCGGAGCCCCGTACCGTCGAGATTCCTGATCAGCTGATCGACGACCTCAAGGAGTGCACACCGCAGGCCCTGCTGCGTGACCTTCACCGTCCCGAGCAGTTCTTCGATAAGGTGTTCGAGATCGTCGACGCCGCTGCCGAACAACGCATCGACATCGTCGCCGAGGTCAAGTCGGCGATGCGCACCAGCTGGAGGCTGCCCGCCTTCGGCCGCAAGGCAATCGAGGAAGGCCACGACGTTCTCGCCGACCTACGCAAGCAGCGCCGCCAGCCATGGATCTCGTTTTTGCCACTTCTTCCGAATCGGTCGGTGCGAGAATGATGAGAAGTCGATGACCGAAGGTCCTCGTGCCGTCCCCGTAGAACGCTTCCTGTTGCGAGCGGTCGGCCGTACCGACGTTGGCGCGCAGCGCACGCAGAACGAAGATGCGATGTACTACGACGACTTCCTCGGCGTGTACGTCGTGTGCGACGGCATGGGCGGTCACGCGAGTGGCCAGGTCGCGTCCGACATCGCGATCCGCACGATCGTTCACTCCTTGAAGACTGGCGACCCGTTGCCAGGGCCGGGCGTCGATCCACTGACCGCTTCGATGAAAGCCGCGAACGCTGCGGTCTATCAGCGCGGCCAGACGGACCCGACGTGCCACGGCATGGGCACCACCGCGGTGGGCATACGCTTCGAGGAGAACGTCGTCCACATCTGTCACTGCGGCGACTCGCGCGCCTACCTGCTGCGCCACGGTCAGCTGTCGCCGATCACGCGCGATCACTCCCTGCGCAATCTCTATCAAGATCGACCCGACCTCGTCGGCACGCTCGGCCCCGCGACGTCAAACGTCATCATCCGGGCGGTTGGCCTCGATGCCACGGTCGAGATCGAGCACAACCAGATGCTGCCCGAGCACAACGATGTCTATCTGCTGTGCTGTGACGGTCTCTCGGACCTCGTCGACGACTGGATGATCCGTGAGATCATGACGTCGGGTGATTCGCTCGAGGTCGTGGCGGAGAACTTGGTCCGTGCCGCCAACAATAACGGTGGAACGGACAACATCACCGTCGTGCTCGCGCAGACGTTTGTCGATCCGTTGTGGGTGCCTGCGCAGCAGTTCCCGCAGCACATGCAGCGTTACTGAGGTTTCACACCGCTGGTGGGAACGGAAAGGGGTTCGCGTGAGGACACTGTGCATTGCGATCGTCATGTTTGCTGCTTGCGGGGACGACGGCGGCAACAACCGCAGCGACGCGCACGTCGATCTCGATAGCCCGACCGGTGGCGTCCCGGCAGTCGCACACATGCTCCACGGTGCGATGGTGCCGGCGATGGCAATGGCCGGTCCGCCCGTGGCGGGCGCAGCGAGTGACGGCAACTGGTACGTCACACCCGACCAGGCCAAAGTCGGCATCGAGATGATCAACTTCGCGGGCTACAACGGCTCGCCAAGCGTGAGCGCCGGGCTCAGCAATTGCTTCTTGACGTTCAGTAAATCGACGCCGTCGCTCGCGAGCCTGCTCGACTGCCCGTTCACGGTTCTGCCCGGCACCTACTCGGGCATGACCATTCACATCAACGGCACGTTCGAGGTGCTCGTCAACGATGTGGCGGACGGCATCTACACCGACCCTGCAGCGGTCTCCAAGCTGTCGTCGACCGCACCGTCGGGAGGCGCCGGGTTCATCCAGTACACGCGCCCTCTCGGCGGCACGGGCATCGAGTCGCAGTTCCCGACGCCGCTCGTCGTGGCCGAGGGCGACACCGTCTCGCTTGCCGTGGTGCTCGATGCGATCCAGACACTCCGCATCAGCGTGTCCGGTTCGGTGCTCTCGTTTGGTGACATGAATCAGATCCCCGTGAACATCTTCGCGACCCTCGACGCACCGGGCGTCGCGCGCTATTTGACGACGTCCGGCACGGCCGAGAGCTACAACGACAGCTCCGTGCTCGCGAACATCGTCCGCGTGTACTACGCGGCCAACAACGGTCAACCGGTCTATCTATTCACCGAGCAGACTGCCGGGGCAATCAACGGCTGTTCGACGCCCGCGCCCGCCTATCCGATTGATCCGTCGACGTCGATCACCTACGGGGATGGTTCGAAGATCGGCGGCTGGCTAGGCCGCGATTCGTCGCAGACCACGTGCTGGGCTGTCGGGTCCAACAAGGAGTGGACCGGCTACCGCGCATACTTCACCCTCGGCAACACGACCGCTGTCGGCGACAGCGCGACGCTGAGCTGCGACGCGACGGCGAGCCCGACGCCGCCGACGTCCGGTTCGACCTACGCATCGGGCTGCCCGGCGATCACGGCCGACGCCACCGGGAGCCTCACGCTCGTCGCGCAGTAATTACTTCTTGATTGCCGCGGCGGCGCGCTCGAGCGCTTGCGCCATGTCGCGGTAGCGGCCGAGTCGCGAGTACACGCGTGCGAGGCCCGATGCCGTGCGCGCCTCGAACCCGGGCGTCTGCGCTGCCATGTTGAACGCGTCTTCCGCGCCGAACAGGTCGCCGGACAGGGTCAGCACGTCGCCGAGCGTCGCGTACATCGCAGCGGACGAGATCTTCGACGACGCCCGCGGCACGCCACTGCGCAGCACGGCCGCGGCGCGCGGCGCATCACCGGCGCGGGCGAGCGCGACTGCATAGGCGACGATCGCGTTGCCAAAGCTCGGGGCTAGCTGCAGCGCCGACGACAGCGCCTGCTGCGCGCTCTCGAGGTCACCACTGTCGAGCGATTGCTTGCCGCGCTCGTAGTAGCGCCGCGCCTGCGCGGACACCTAATCGAGCTCCAGCAGCGAGAACCGCGCGGAGGCGTCGTCGCCCGACGCACCCTCTGGCTTGTCGGGCTGTGCCGGCGCGGGCTGCGCACCAGCGGCGGGCGGCTGCGCACCGGGCGCGGGCACGGGTGTCGGAGCGGGTTGCTCGCGGGGCGGCGGGCCCGCGCCACGGTCCGGCGAGGGGGCGCCACGGACGGATAAACCGCGCGGCGGCGGAGCGCTCTGCTGGGCGGGCGGCGGTGGAGCGGCCGACGGTCGAGTGTCGACGAAGCTCGTGGGCGCTTGCGGGGCCGACTGCGGCGGGCGCTGCTGCAAACCGGTCTCGACGATGCGGACGCCAGCGGCCGGACGCGGCAGCTCGGCAGCGGTTGCACCGACTGGCGCCTGGCGCGACGCGAGCAGCGGCTGCATCACGCCACCGACGCGAACCGAGACGTGGTCGCCATCGACGGTGAACATCTGTAGCTCGGCGTGATCGAACCGCGTCTGCATCGCCGTGATCAGCTGGGCGAACGATGCGCCTGAAAGATCGGACAGCGTCTCGGCCTGGTGCACGAGCATCGGCGGCGGCCCCTCGACGACGTACTCCTTGACGACGAAGGTCAGGATCTCGAGGAGTGTCTCGCGATCCATCTCGGCAAACGCCTCTTTGACGTTGGCAGCGAGCTCGCGAATATCGGGACGAGTGGGCATAGAACTCCTAACGCGTGGCTCCGTCGAGATCGATACCGGTCGTCTCGCAGCCGACGAACCTGGTACCGGACAGGTTTGCAGAACACAGATTCACACCGCGCAGGTCGCAGGCGACGAACACCGCACCGGTGAGATTCGCGCCGTACATGTTCGCGCGCTTGAAATCGGACTCGAAGACCGACGCGCCCGTCCAGTCGGTGCGCGACAGCGACACCGTCGCCGACTCGTAGCCCTCGAACACGCACTTGAGGATCACGGCCGCGGCGAAGTCTGCCGAGTAGAGCTCGCTGTCCTTGAACGTCGTGTTCTGGATCCGCGCCCGGTGAAACCGCACACGCGCCATGCGCACGGGACCGAGCTCGCACC
>JAYVWH010001268.1:0-2282 GCA_043786265.1 Kofleriaceae bacterium
CATCATCCAGCGCGACGCGGCCGCCAAGCGCGGCGAAACCGTTGACGAGCAGAAGCTCGGTGTCATGAAGATGATGACCGAGCAGATGATCGACAAGGAGAGCGACCCGTACTTCGCGACCGCTCGGCTGTGGGACGACGGCATCATCGACCCGCGTGACACCCGAACGGTGGTCGCGATCGCGCTATCCGCGGCGTACTCGGCCCCCGTTGCGGGTTCGACGTCGTGGGGCGTCTATCGTCATTAGGTGAGCAGCGCCCTCGTATCGTTCGAGCGTTCGCGCGACGCAGAGCCCTCTCGTATCCTTCGAGCGTTCGCGCGACGCAGACATCAAGGGCGAGTGCTGCGCTACGCAGATCACATGGCGTCGCCTGTGGACTTGTGGACGGCTCGACCTGTTCCCATTCTCGTCGTCGGCCGTCCACAGGGTCCACAGGCGCCGAAGTCGTCGCGAGCGCGCCGCGGGAGGATAAATTGGGGGGAAGGGCAGAGGGTGCTCGCGCAAGCTGCCGCCGAGAGGACGTGGCAAGATCCGGGGCCCGCGCTATGCGAGAGCGCGCGGCCGTAGCACGTTGCGACTCTGACCCGGGATTCGAGGGGCTTCGAGGGAGGGGATGCAAGCCGAAACATCGGTGACAGTGGACCGATGACATCGATGACAGTCACGAGCAGCGGCGGGATACTTGTGACGACCGCTGAAGCCCGGGCGAGTGGCTGGCTCAGGCTACTGCGCGGGGCTTCCAGCGTGGCCCGGGAACCTCGTTCGTGCGGAGTAAGCCGTGCTTGCGCCAGCCTGTCGACAGCAACCAGGTTCGCGCCTTCCAAACGGGAAGCGGAGTGTAGGTCGCCGGCCACTCGATCGCCCCCGCGTCGAGATTCTTGAACCCATCGAAGCTAGGCGCGCTGGAGAACGGATCGATTCGCCACCCGCTTGCGATACGGAGCTGGCTCTCGCCGTGCCGGCGCCAGTTGTTGATCACGTACGCGATCTCGCTGCGCGCCTGGCGGGGGCTGCGGATGATCACTGCGTGGTAACGGTCCGGAAACACTGTGCCGCGGCGACGGCGACCGAGACGCTTGCTGATCGCAGCGTTGATCTTGCGCGCCGCGGCGATCTCGAACCCCTGCATTCCGCGGGCGAGCTCGGTGCGGTTGTTCGCCTCGACAAGCAGGTGCAGGTGAGTGCCCTGGATGCTGACGTGAACGATGCGAATGCGATCGCGTGCGTAGGTCGTGACGAGCGCGGCGCGAATCGCGTGGTAGGTCTTGAAGCCCCGTAGCGATGCGATCTCGGCGGCAACCCGCAGGGTCACGTGAATCGGATGGCTGGGCTTGAAGGCCTCGCGTGTCTTGTGCCGCTCACTCGCTCGCTCGCCCTTCTTGGGACGACCGGCGCCAGGGCGCTTGCCACCACGCCGCTGACCGTTCTTGTCGAGCTTCGGTAGCTCGAGCTGAACGTGACGCTTGCGAGCGCGTGCCATGGATTGTTCTTAGCAAAATGGTTGGACCAATGCAATTGATTTCGCCGATAATTTTGATGATCGAGCCGGCGGTCGAACTGGTTACGAAAGTGCCAGGGGGTACAGACCTGATACATGCCTGACACGTTGGGTACAGACCTGATAGATCGTTGAGATTTTGATCCAAGGACATCGTGGACACGTGGTGCGGCGAGCCCACGGACTCTGTGGACCCTGTGGACGGCTGGCGACTTGTATCGGGACAGGTCTGACCGTCCGCGAGTCCACCAGGCGATACCGGCGTTCTGCGCGACGGCTGTACTCGCGAGCTCTTGCATAGATGCGAGCTGGCGAGTTCAACCGGTCACTAACTTTGCGAACCGCCCGCACTCGAGAGTGACCGCGAGACGCTTGACCTATCGTCGTTGCGGCTCGAGGGGCAGGGGCTCCCAACGCGAGCCGAGGATGGCGTTGGCTCACTCCGCGTCGACTGCAGCGGATGGACGCAGTTGCACGCGTGGCGCTTGCTAAGCCGGGGAACACGTAGCGCGGACAACGTCACCTGAACACCAGCGCGCCGCCGTGATAGCGTCCCGCGGTGGTCCCGATCGAGAAGGTACTCGTCGCCAACCGTGGTGAGATCGCGCTACGCATCATGCGTACGTGCCGCGCGATGGGGATCGCGACGGTCGCGGTCTATTCGGATGCCGATGCGGATGCACCGTTCGTGCGCTTCGCCGACGAGGCCGTCCGCATCGGTGCACCGCCTGCACGCGAGTCCTACCTCGTCATCTCGACGCTACTCGATGCAGCGCGTCGCAC
>JAYVWH010001269.1:0-2694 GCA_043786265.1 Kofleriaceae bacterium
CGAATATCACGGCTGTGATCGCGAGCTGCTGAACCGTCCCGAATCGATTCGCACCGAGCTACTCGCCGCCGTGAGCTGCTCGGGCGCCACACCGATCCACGACTTCGCTCACAACTTCACGCCGCACGGCGTAACCGCGATCGTGGTGATAGCCGAGTCGCACTTCGCGGTGCACACGTGGCCGGAGTACGGCTTCGCCGCCGTGGATCTGTTCACGTGCGGTGACACGGTCGATCCGTGGGCAGCATTCGAGCACCTCGGAACCGCGCTGCGCGCGACGTCGCACTCCGTCGTCGAGATGCGGCGCGGCCTGTTGCCCGCAGCGGGCAAGCTGCCGCACAAGCCAGGCGCCTAGCCCAACCAGCGCGCGCGCCAGGCAACAGTCTCGCCCGCGTAGCTCGCACTGATCTCCTCCCAATCAGCGTCGGGTACCGCGTCGCGAACAGCGCGGGTCGCGATGATCTCCTCGCCCTTGGCGGTGTCCTCGCCGAGCTTGCTCGACAGGTTCACCTCGTGACCGAACACGTCGTCGTCGCCGATCTTGAGGATCTTGCCGAAGCCGAGGCCCACGCACAGCACGATCTGTTCCTCGGCGGCGCGGCGCGCGTTCACGCTGGCGCACTTCTTCTGCATCGCGATCGCGCACTGCAGCGCCTGCGCGGGTTGTTTGAAGAGGATCAGGAAGCTGTCAGCTTCGACCTTCACCAGAATTCCATCGTGATCCTCGACGAGGGGAAGCAAGAGCAGCTTCTGCTCGAGCATCACCTGCAGGAAGTGAATGATGCCGAATTTCGCGACCTGCCGCGAGAACCCGGAGAGGTCGGTGAACATGATCGCCCACTCCTCCCCGAACAGATCCCAGATCCGCCGGTCGATCGAGGCGATGTCCGCACCTTGCTGTGCGCGCGCAGCGACGAGCTTCCATAGCCGTGTTGAGCTGCCCTTCAGCGCCACTTCGCTCATACCGTCCAGCGTACACTCGGACCGCCCATGGACGGTGATCGTGAACGCTGGAACGCACGCTGGCGCGAGCGTGCAGGTGACCTCGAGGACGCGTCGCTGTTCATCGCAGACCAGGCCGCGCTCATCCCCATCCGCGGCAAGGCGCTCGATCTCGCGGGTGGCGCCGGCCGCAACGCGATCTGGCTCGCGCGCCATGGCCTCGATGTCACCCTTGTCGACGTCAGCGACGTGGCCCTCGACAAGGCCGAGCAACGCGCACACCGTATGGGCTTGACCGACCGGATGCGGTTCCTGCGTGTGGATCTCGAGGGGCCGCTGCCGTTCGCACCGCTATTCGATGTGGTGGTCGTCGTGCACTACCTCGATCGCGAGCGGCGCGACTCGTTCGCCGATCTGCTGCTCGACGGAGGTATCCTCGTCGTGGCCAATCCCACCGTGACCAACTCCGAACGCCATGCCCGGCCAAGCGCCGACTACCTCGTCGAACGCGGCGAGCTGGCGAGCTGGGTATGCAATCGCGAGCTCGAGCTACTCGCCACGCGCGAGGACTGGAACGACGAAGGCATTCACGAAGCAAGCCTGATCGCCCGCCGTCGCCCCCAGCAGCCAAACCGCGATCCCGATCCGCCAGAGCCCGGACCAGCAGGCGGGCCCTACCGCTGATAAGATCACCGTGATGAGGCGCCTCACGCCGTCAGACGCGATGTTCCTGTATGGCGAGTCGCGCGAGCAGATGATGCACGTCGCGGCGATGATGCCATTCACACCCGCACCCGATGCGCGGCCCGACCACCTGCGCGATCTGATGGACGAGATCCGTGCCGGCGTCAGCGTGCACCGGCCTTGGAACATGAAGCTCCGGTCGCCGGACCTGCTGTGGAATCCGCTGCAGGCGTGGGTCGAGGCCGAGGAGATCGATCTCGACTATCACGTGCGCCGCTCGGCGCTGCCATCCCCAGGCGACGAGCGCGAGCTCGGCATCCTCGTGTCCCGGTTGCACGGCTATCACGTCGACTTCCATCGCCCGCCGTGGGAAGCGCACCTGATCGAGGGCCTCGAGGGCGGCCGCTTCGCGCTGTTTGTAAAAGTCCATCACTCGCTCGTCGACGGGTTTTCGGCGATGCGCATCCTCGCGCGGTCTCTGAGCACGGATCCCGAGGAGCGCGACCGCCCGCTGTTCTTCGCCGTGCCGCCACCGCCGCGCACGCCTCGCGATGAGGTTGCGGGCGTCAACTACGCCGCGGTGATGTCTGCGGTGCGCGAGCAGTACGGCGCGGCGCAGATGGTGGGGCGTGCACTGCGCAAGGTGCTCGACAGCACGCGTGCGGGTGAGCACGACTTCGTCACGCCGCGCCAGGCGCCACGCTGCGTGCTCAACGCGCGGATAAGCCAGAGCCGACGCTTTGCGACCCAGCAGCTGCCGACCGAGCGGCTCAAGGCGGTCGCGCGCGCCGCAAATGGAACGCTAAACGACGTGGTGCTCGCGCTGTCGGCCGGCTGCCTGCGCCGCTACCTGCTCGAGCTCGATGCACTGCCCGCGCAGCCGTTGATCGCGATGGTGCCGGTCGCAGTGCGCGCGAAGGACGAGGCAGGGGAGGGCAACTCCGTCGGAGCGATCCTCGCGAACCTCGCGACCGACATCGAAGATCCTCGCGAGCGGCTGGCGCAGATCATCGCTTCGACGACGCACGCCAAGCATCAGCTCCAGGGCATGTCGAAGGCGGCGATCAT
>JAYVWH010001270.1:0-3230 GCA_043786265.1 Kofleriaceae bacterium
AGCGGTTACGAGTACGCCGAGTGTTACGAGGTGCTGCGCGTTCGTGTTTAGCCCCTGACATCGCCGCTACAGGTGTGCGAGCTCGCACGCGATGGCCCCCACGAAACTGCCCGGATCCCGCCAGATGTTGCTGGGTTGCGAATGATTCGTCCCAGCGGCGCGTTGATTGCACGTGGCCACCCGGGTGCACGCCAAGCGGCGAGCGATTAATGGTAGCGTCGGCTCGATGACGACTCGAGCGACGCTCTTTGCATTCGTGATGGGACTGTTCACGTCCACCGGCTGTGGCGGCCCGGCCAAGAACAAGATCGCGGCCGACTCGCCGGCACTGCCATACCAGGCACCCGACATCGCGGAGATCACCGGGATCGAAGAGCCCGATGAAGATGCGCCTGCCGAGGAGCCCGCTGAGGAACCCGCGCCGGCACCCGCGGCCGCTCCTGCGCCTGCTCCGGCTGCAACCCCTCCAGCGACCCCGACCAAGACCCCTGCAAAGACGCCGGCGAAGACTCCGGCAAAGGCACCCGCGCCCACGGCGCCCAAGAAATAACGGAGGACTAGATGTGCGGCATCATCGGATACATCGGCAATCGCCAGGCAACACCGTTGCTGATCGGCGGGCTGCGTAAGCTCGAATATCGGGGCTACGACTCCGCCGGTGTCTCCGTCATCGATCCGTCATCCGGCGAAGGCAAGTCGCGCGTCGTGCGATGCCGCGGCAAGCTCGCCAACCTCGAAGAGAAGCTGAAGGCCGAGCCCGCCACGGGCACGGTCGGCATCGGCCACACGCGCTGGGCAACCCACGGTCGTCCCAGCGACGAGAACAGCCACCCGCACAAGGTCGGCCCGATCAGCGTCATTCACAACGGCATCATCGAGAACCACCTGGCGCTGCGTCAGGAGCTCGCGGCCACCGGCTCGAAGTTCTCGAGCGAGACCGACACCGAGATCTTTGCCCACCTCGTCGAGCGTCAGCTCATCGAAGGCGCCGAGAACCTGACGATCGCCGTACGCAGGGCGCTCACCAAGGTCCGCGGCAGTTACGCGTTCGTCGTCATGAGCGACAAGGAGCCGGGGACACTGGTCGCCGCGAAGAACTCCTCGCCGCTCGTCGTTGGCCTCGGCGAAGGCGAGAACTTCGTCGCCTCCGACGTCACCGCGATCCTGTCCGAGACCCGCAAGGTCCTGTTCATCGACGAGGGCGAGCTCGTCACCGTCACCCGAGAAGGCGTGACGATCACCGACTTCGAAGGCAAGCCCAAGACGCGCGAGCCGAAGATCATCACGTGGTCGGCGGTCCAGGCAGAGAAGGGCGGCTTCAAGCACTTCATGCTCAAGGAGATCCACGAGCAGCCGCGCGCAGTCGCGGACACGCTCGTCGGTCGCGTCGACCTCGAGAACGACGACGTCAACCTCGACGGCCTCGACCTCGACGTGAAATCGATCAAGCGCATCATCTTCATCGCATGCGGCACCTCGTATCACGCGTCGATGGTCGGCGAGTTCCTCGTCGAGTCGCTCGCGCGCATCCCGGTCGACATTGACCTCGCCAGCGAGTTCCGCTATCGCGATCCGATCGTCGGCCCGGGTGACCTCGTGATCGCCGTCAGCCAGTCGGGCGAGACGCTCGACACGATGGAGGCGATCCGCGAGGCCAAGAGGAAGGGCGCCAGGGTCCTCGCGATCTCGAACGTGGTCGAGGCATCGATCCCGCGCCTCGCCGACTACGCGTTCTACACGCACGCCGGTCCCGAGATCGGCGTCGCGTCGACGAAGGCGTTCACCACGCAGCTGATCGCGATCGCACTGCTCGCGATTCACCTCGGTCGCCGCACCGGGACGCTGTCCCGCGAGCGCGCTCGCGAGCTGCTTGGCGAGCTCGTCGCGCTGCCCAACAAGATGCGCGATGTCACCGAGCAAGGCGCGCACCTCCAGGTGCTTGCCCGCCGCTACGGTCATGCCATCGGCTTTCTGTTCCTGGGCCGCGGCCCGCAGTACCCGATCGCTCTCGAGGGCGCGCTCAAGCTCAAGGAGATTTCCTACATCCACGCCGAGGGCTACGCCGCTGGCGAGATGAAGCACGGCCCGATCGCGCTGATCGACGAGAACCTGCCTGTCGTCGTGCTGTGTCCCAAGGGGCCCAGCTACGAGAAGACGCTGTCGAACCTCGCCGAGGTCCGCGCACGTCAGGGCAAGGTCCTCGCGATTGCGACCCGCGGTGACCACGAGATCGGCATCCATGCCGATGACGTCGTGCTGGTTCCCGAGACTGCACTCGAGCTCCAGCCGATCCTCACCGTGCTGCCGCTGCAGATGCTCAGCTACTACGTCGCCGACCTCAAAGGCACGGACGTCGACCAACCGCGCAATCTCGCGAAGTCCGTCACCGTCGAGTGAAGCCAAAGCCGCCGCCGTCGACCGGGCTCACTCACTTCAACGAAGCGGGTAACGTCCATATGGTCGAGGTCGGCGCAAAGCCCGAGACCGCGCGAGTCGGGATTGCGAGCGGCATGATCACGATGGCACCGGCGACCGCAGCTGCGATCGCGGCCCGTCAGATCGGGAAGGGCGACGTACTCGGGATCGCCCGCATCGCCGGGATCCAGGGAGCAAAGCGTGCTGCGGACCTCATTCCGCTGTGCCACCCGCTACGCATCACCGGGGTCGAGGTCGACCTCGAGCAAACCGATGGGGCAATAAGGGTCACGGCCACCGTCCGCGCCTTCGACCGCTCGGGAGTCGAGATGGAGGCGCTGGCAGCGGTTTCCGCGGCGCTATTGACGATCTACGACATGTGCAAGGCG
Source organism: Kofleriaceae bacterium (assembly GCA_043786265.1). Taxonomy (GTDB): domain Bacteria; phylum Myxococcota_A; class Polyangia; order Haliangiales; family Haliangiaceae; genus JABFXX01. The sequence goes on from JAYVWH010001270.1 coordinate 2,805, forward strand.
ATCGACCGCGGGATGGTGATCTCCGAGATCCGCCTGGACGAGAAGCGCGGTGGGAAATCGGGCACCTGGACCCGGACCGCAGTGAGACCGGAAGTCCGCAGCACGCCCCGCAGGTCTGCCAAGAAACGTTAGCGACACACCACCGGAACCCCCCTTGATTGGGAGATGCTCGGCAGAGATGAGCCGTACTGTCACGCTGGGGTTGCTGCTGCTGTCTACCGTCGCGTCCGCCGGGCCGGTCGGGAACTCGCCCATCCTCGGGGGGCAGCTGACGACCGTCGGCCAGTATCCAAGCGTCGTCGCGCTCGAGGTCGGTGGCGGCCTGTGCACGGGAACACTCATCTCGTCGGAGTGGGTGATGACGGCCGCGCACTGCGTGCAGAACATCTCGCTGTCGAGCATCACCGTGCACTTCGGGACGGTCAA
>JAYVWH010001271.1:0-8081 GCA_043786265.1 Kofleriaceae bacterium
GGATCGATCGCGCGGTTCGTGGCGAGGTGCGCGCGGACCTGCTCGAAGCGCAGGTCAGGCTCGCGTGCATCCGAGACGTCCTTTGGCTTGGTCGCACCCTCGGGCTCGATCGTGCTCGCCTCGGCCGCGGTCACTTTATTCGTGAACGGATTCCAGTCGAGGTTGGGATTGTCGATCACGGCCTTGGGGATCGTCTGCGTGACGATGCGCTCCATGACCTTCACGATCGTGCGCTGCTTCGCGAGACCGTCGGCGTCGGCGTAGTTTGCCTTGAGCTCGTCGCGCAGGTTCCAGTGCGTGATCAGATGCTTCTTGGGCGGGAACAGGCGCTTGCCGTCGTCGGCGAGGACGTGGTGCATCCACAGGTAGTAGCCCGCGATGTATTGATCCGCCGCGGCCTCGGTCGCGCTCCGCGCAGCGAGCAGGTTGCCCGGGATGCGCGTGTCGAACTTGCCGGTCAGGCGCGCCTCGGCCCACTGGCGGCGGGTGTAGCTCTCGCCATCCTTGATCCGATCGGCGAGCTTGGTCAGCGGAAAGTTCAGCAGCGCAGCAAACGCGACCTTGGACGCGAACATGTCCTCGGTAGCGTGCGCGCTAGGGTCGTACGCAGCGAGCAGTGGCTCGACGGGCGCCATCGGGCCCGTGTCGACCTCGGTGTGCCAGCGCGCGGTACGTCCGAGCTCGAGGAAGTGTCCGCGGGTCTGCTCATTCATCTCCTGCAAGCGCTCGAACAGCTTGTCGCGACCAGCCTGGTCCGGCAGGAATTGGTCGAGACAGAACGCGGTGAGGTCGCCATCGCTGGCGCGCCACAGCGTCGCGACCTGATCGACACCTCGCTCGATCGCGGCCTTCATCGCATCGCCATGCTTGGCGAGGAGCTTGGCCTTCGCGTCCGCAATCGCTGCCGCAGCGACGGGCTTGTCGCCGTCTGCGATCGCCGGGACCGCCGGGATCGTCGACGACGTCGTGGTCGTCGTCGTCGACGGTGGGCACGGCTGGACATTATACTTGGAGTCGTTACGGCCGCAGGCCACGACAAGGAGCGCAATGGACAAAGAACGCGTCAGCACGACGCGTTCCTACCACGGTAGTCCGGCTATTTCGGCGGAACTAGCGCCGCGCCGAGCACCTCGACGAGGCGACGGAACGAGTTCTGCGTGGGAGTGCCGCCCTCGCACGGGCGCTGCTTGCTCTCGCCGCACGGTGCGTCCTTGTCGACGAAGCCCTTGCTCCCGCAGCCGCCGAGGTAGGTCATCACGTCCTTGCACAGGTACTCGTGATCGAGGCCGTACGCATGGGCGACCTCCATCGCGATCGTCTCGCAGGTCGCACGCACGTCGTTGTTGCTTGTCACGGAGAACCCGAACACCACGGCACGCGGAATCACGGCACCGTTGAACGGCGCGAGGCCTGACACGTGGTGGCCATCCTTGATGCCGATGTCATCCGGCTTGCCGCCGACGACGACCATCAGGAAGTTGTCAGTCGTCGGACGCTCGTCCGTGATCACCACGTCGAACGGCGCAAACATCTTCTTCACGCACGTCACGAGCTGCTTCCACTTCGCGTCGCCCCCGGACCAGCCCTTCGTGCGCGCGGGCTGGTTACTCGCGTTGGCGAGCACGCTCGAGATGCCGTGCGGCGCGTCATCTTCACCGGGCTTGAGTTCGACTGGCTTGCGCTCGAGGAAGATCGTCCTGGACGGTTTGTGATCGAACCGCCTTGCGATCCTCACGAAGTCGCCCTGCGTCGGCATCTGCCACGCGCCGGTCTCGACGCGGATCGACACCGCGACGGCAACAGTGATCCCGGCGAGCAGGGCGGCCGCCACGATCCCCCCGATGATCAGGAAGCGTGGCCCCCGTCGCTTGCTCGCGCTCACTGCCCCATTCTACGCTTGGTTGTCCATGCGCACGATGCTCGTTGTTATCGGACTGCTGTTCGCCACCAGCGCGAGCGCCGCTCCGAAGCGCAAGCCCCTCCCCGGGGGGATGAAGGTCATCACGAAGCTCGGGCGGCCGTACGTGCAGCAAGGTGCGACCACCGTCGCGTTGCGCGACGATGACGTGGCCGACTACGAGAAGATCGCAAAGGCCGAGCTCGCCGAGGACGGCAAGACGATCGAGGTCACTGCCGCGCGCTGCAAGGGCGAGCTTCCCGACGAGGTCACTCGGGTTCCGCTGCTCGCGGTGCAGGCGCGTCTCGACAATGCGCTCGGTCTTGTCGCGTACACGAAGAAGCAGTACGCGGTGGCGATCACCAAGTTCAACAGCGCGGTCACCAAGGATCCCGACGCGCCGATCTACGCGACCAATCTGCTCGCCGCGCAGCTGCTCGGCAAAAAGTTTTCGCTCGCCGGGCAAACGCTCGCGGTGCATGGCCGCCGTAACCCGATCTGGTTCGCGTGGCGGTTCGCAGTCGACGCCGATCTCGCCGGCGCGAAGGCGCTCAAGGGCGCGCAGGATCTGATCGCCGCGAATCCCGGGACCGTGACGCTCGCCAAGCTCGGGGAGCGCGACCTCGCGACGACATCGCTGGGCGGGGGCATGGCTGCGCTGCGCACGCTCTCGGTCGGGTCGCCGGGCACGACGGAGATCGACGTCGTGAGCTTGTCCACCGGGCGCCTTCTCGCCCGCATGCCGCTGACCACGCTCGAGGATGCATGCGAAGGGACGCACGAGCATCCGTGCGACGATGCCGCCAAGGCGCGGATCGCCGAGCGCACGACGCTGGTCGATGGTCTGTTCGCTTCGCTCGGATTCGAGATCGTCGCGAATGCGCTCGTCGATGTTCGCAATGGCGATCCGGTGACCAAGGACGGCGTCACCGTCGAGATCTCCGACACTGCCGTGTCCGTGATGCGCGGTGGCAAAGAACGTTCGATGCCGCTCGACGGTGGTGTGTGGGCGGTCGCGTTCACGCAGACCGCGGTCGTCATCAAGCAGAACCGACGCAACCTCTACGGCTGCAACGACGGCTCGTCGCGGTTTGTCGGTGTCGCGCTGCCGCTGCCCTGACTACTTCGTGAGCTTGCGATACTCGTTGATGTGCCGGATCGCCGACCGCGAGTCGCCGGCCTGGTCGAACAACGTCGCGAGGTTGTAGTGCGCTTCGGCAAGCTGGCCATCGAGCTCGAGAGCACGGCGGTACAGATCGATTGCCTCGGTCTCGCGTCCGGCGTCTTGCGAGATGACGCCGAGGTTGTAGTAAGCGGTCGCCTCGGCCGGGTCGAGCTCGAGCGCGCTTTTGAAGCAGTCGCGCGCCGCATCGCCATCCCTGCTCTCCGCGAACAGGCGGCCAAGGTTGATCCACGCCTCGGTACAATCCGGCCGCAGACGAAGCGAGCGGCGGTACGCGTCGATCGCCGCGACCGGATCGCGCTCCTCGAGGACCTGGGCGCGCGACATCCACTGATCGGCCGTCGCAGGCGGCACCGCGATGGGTACCAGCGCATCCGACGAACGCGGCAGCTCGCGCAGCTCGCCAGGTGGGGGACCGAGGTCGGTAGCCGCGGCAATCGTCGCCTCGAACAGCGGCAGCGCAAGCTGGCCCGGGCCGGCCGCCGCTTGTGCCGGAGTACCTCGCACGTGGACTTGCCCATTGCGTGCCTCGACCGTGAGCTCGGCGAGCGATGTGCCCGAGGGCAGCCGCTGCTGGATCGCGAGCAGCTCCTTGCGCACGCGCGGGAGCGGCAAGCCTGCATCGACGAGCGCCTTCACGGTACGCAGTGCCGACAGGTCGCGGAACGACAGCTGAGCGGGCACCGCCCCCGGTGTCCCGACGAGGCCGTCGCGGATGCAGCTGCGGACCACCGATTCCGGTAACCCGATCAGCTGAGCCGCATGCCGCGCGGAATAGCTCGTCCACACGCCGTGATGATCGCCGTGCGCTACGCGCTGTCAAGGATTGCGTCGATCCACGATGTTGCGGCGGTCGCCAGCGCATCGACATCACGCACCCGGGTGAAGCCATGATCGGCACCTTCGAGGATGTGCAATGACGCGCGCGCTCCGAGCTGCTTCACGACCGGCCGCAGCAGCGAGAGATCCGCAAGATCATCGCGGGTGCCCTGCAGGAACAGCAGCGGGCCCGAGGCTGTGGGGAGGTGCTCTGCGCGCTCGACGCCCGGCTTGTCGGGTGGGTGAAGCGGGAACCCGAACAGCACGATGCCGCGCACGTCGGCGAGTGGCTGGGCCGCGTGCGCTCGCGTGGTCATGCGGCCGCCGAACGACTTGCCGCCAGCAAAGCGCGGGATGCCGCGCGCATGCCGCTTGCTCGCAGTCCACACGGCGCGAACCGCGGCCTCGGCAACCTCCGGACGATCCGGGCGGGCCTTGCGGGCGGCCATGAACGGAAATTCCCAGCGGAGCGTGGCGATCCCGTGGGTGGCGAGTACCTCGGCAAGCTCGACCAAGAATGGATGGCGCATCCCCGCCCCTGCGCCGTGCGCGAGGACGAGAAGCGCGCGTGAGCGCGGAGGGCGGAGCAGCACGCCCGGATGACCTCCGAGGTCCACATCACGCTCTGACATCGCGTTCGGTGTTACCACTGTGCGCCTTGCGCGTCGCGATCATCGGTTCCGGCATCGCGGGTCTGGCATCCGCACGCGCCCTTGCAGGTGCGCATGAGGTCACGCTCTACGAGGCGTCGGAACAGCCCGGTGGGCACGTCTACACCGTGTTCACGCAAGGTGTCGCTGTCGACATGGGGTTCATCGTGTGCAACCGCGAGCGGTATCCGCACTTCTGCGCGATGCTCGACGAGCTCGGCATCGCGACGCGGCCAACGACGATGGCGTTCTCGGTCGTCGATGCCGATGGCGAGTGGGGTAGCGAATCGCTGTCGTCGATGTTCGCTGAGCGTCGCCTGCTGGCGAGCCCGCGCCATTGGCGATTCCTCGTCGAGGTCGTGCGCTTCCTGTCGCGCGCCGAGCGTGACCTCGGCAGCGATCTCGTCGCTGGGACCACGCTCGACGAGTACCTCGCAGCGCGGCGAGTAAGCCGCGAGGTACGCGACCGCTTCGTGATTCCGCTCGCAGCAGCACTGTGGTCACTCGGTACAGCGTACTGCGGCGACTTCCCGGCGGTCACTTACCTCAAGTTTCTCGATCAGCACGGCATGCTGTCGCCGCTGCGGCGGATGCGCTGGCACACCGTCGTCGGCGGCAGCCGGAGCTACGTCGATGCGCTGGTCATGCGGCTTCAGGCGCGCAGTGGGCTCGAGCTGCGGCTCGCGACACCGGTGACAAGGATCGCACGCGGTCCGAAGGCGGTGACTGTCGTCGCCGGTGGGAGCGACGCGGTGTTTGACCGGGTCATCGTCGCGACCCACGCAAATACGGCGCTCGCGATGCTCGACGACCCTAGCGACGACGAGAAGCGCGTGCTCGGTGCGTTTCGTTACAGCACGAATCGCACGGTGCTCCACACCGATCGCCGGTTTTTGCCGACGCGCCCGGCGGCGCACGCGGCGTGGAACTACGTCGCCGATCCGGATACCGAGCGAGTTGCAGTGACCTACTCGATGACCCGCTTGCAGGGTCTGCCAGATGCGCCATACCTGGTGACGTTGAATCCACGCAGTGAGCCCGCGCAGGTGATCCACGAGGTCACGTTCGAACATCCGATGTTCGATCGCTCCGCGCTCGCCGCGCAGGTCGAGTTGCCCCGGCTCGCCGGCGTGCGGCGCACGTACTACGCGGGTGCGCACATGGGCTTTGGGTTCCACGAAGATGGAATGCGCTCTGGTCTCGCCGCAGCCGCCCGCGCGCTTGCCGATGACGCCACGGGTCGGACGTGAGCTTCCACTCGGCGCTCTATCGCGGCGAAGTGATGCACGCGCGGCATGATGCGATCGCGAAGCGTGCATTCACGTACGACGTCTACATGGCCGCGCTCGATCTCGACGAGCTCCCAGCGCTGGACCGGTCGCTTCGCTTGTTCTCGTATCGTGGGCGAAATCTGTTCTCGTTCGACGACCGCGACTACAGCGCGACGCTCGCCCCGAGCACAGCGAGCCGCGACGAGCTCGGTGCAAGCCTCGCAGCGTTGCGCGCGGGCAGTGGCGTACCCGTGCCGCACGCGACGCGACTCGTCACGAACCTTCGCGTCGCGGGCTACGTGTTCAACCCGGTCAGCTTCTTCATCGACTACGACTCCAGCGGCCAGGTCGCGTCGGCGATCGCCGAGGTCAACAACACCTACGGCGGGCGGTTTCGTTACGTCCTGGGACCGGCCGAGCGCCTCCCCGGGCCGCGCGTGGGATTTCGTCATGTGCGCGAGCTGTTCGTATCGCCGTTCTTGCACGGCGCGCTGACCTACGAGTTCTGGTTCGATGCGCCGCTCGATGGCGAAGCGCTCGCGATCGAGATGCATGTCTCGCGCGACGAGCAGCGCGTTCTCACGGCGCGGTTCATGGGTACACGTGCCGCACTTCGCGATCGCACACTCGCTGCTGCCGCGGTGCGCTACCCGCTGATGGCGGCCCAGGTGATCGGCCTCATTCACTTCGAGGCCCTCAAGATGCGGTTCGCCGGCGTACCGTACCGCCGCCCCGAAGCGAATCATCGTCCGCTGATGGACCCCGACGCCCGCGGCGCGTGACCTCGCAAACCACCGCGTAACCGCTGCAGCTCCGCCCGCATCTCTAGTAACGTTGGAACGGGTGTCTGGGCACGTGGCTCATCCTTTGATCTTGCCGCTACCGCGGTTAGTGCCGCCGGCGGCGCAAGCATTGCGCTGGGCCGCGCTGCGCCGGCTGCGGTCGCAGTGGCGAGGTGGCCGGCTCGATCTCGTCCTGCCGTCCGGTGACACCGAGCAGCTCGGCGGGACCGCGCGCGCGGAGGCCCGCGCCGAGATCCACGACGACCGCATGTTCCTGCGGATGCTTACCCGCGGCGAGCTTGGGGCTGGTGAGGCCTACGTCGCGGGAGAGTGGTCGACCGCCACGGGGGACGATCTCGTCGAAGTAGTGCGGGTATTCCTGCGCGCCACGGCCGCACGTGGATTCGAGTCACCGCTCACCCGGCTCGGGCAGCTTGCAGCGCTCGTGCGTCACCGGCGCACCGCGAACAGTCACAGGGGCAGCGAGCGCAACGTGCATGCGCACTACGACCTCGGCAACGCCTTCTACAAGCTGTTCCTCGATGACGAGACCCTCGCCTACTCGTGCGGCATCTGGCCCCGCGCTGGGTCGTCGGCGCGCCCGCTCGCGGACGCTCAGCACGCAAAGCACGAGCGCCTGTGCGAGCTGCTCGACCTGTCGTCGCGCGACCACCTCCTCGAGATCGGGTGTGGCTGGGGCGGGATGGCGATCCACGCCGCGCGAACGCGTGGCTGCAAGGTCACGGCGATCACCGTCTCGCGCGAACAGTTCGAGCTCGCTCGCCAGCGCGTGGCCGAGGCCGGCCTCGCCGATCAGGTGTCGATCCAGTTCCGCGACTATCGCGAGGTCACCGGCACCTTCGACAAGATCGTCTCGATCGAGATGCTCGAACAGGTGGGCTACGAATACCTGCCCGGCTACTTCGCGACCTGTGCACGCGTGCTCGCGTCCGGTGGACGCCTCGCGATTCAATCGATCACGATGCCGGACGAGCGGTTCGATTCCTATCGCACCCAGGTCGACTGGATGCAGACCTATATCTTTCCGGGAACACTCATCCCCTCGTTGCGGGCGATCCGAGCGGCCAGCACGCCGTCGTTCTCGCTCGAGCGCGTCGACGACATCGGTCCCGACTACGCGTCGACCCTACGCGCGTGGCGCGAGCGCTTCGTTGCGGCGCTGCCGGCGGTTCGAGCGCTCGGTTTCGACACACCGTTTATTCGCACGTGGATGCTCTACCTCGCCTTCAGCGAGGCCGCCTTTGCGGAACGAACGCTGGGCGATCACCAGCTGCTGTTCACGCGCTGAGCGCGGATCGCGTGGCGCGCGAGATGCAACTTGCCCAAGCATGGCAACTCAGACCTTTGACTACGACCTTCACGATCACGCGGGTGCACGCTGGCTTGCGGCGGTAAGCGTACCGTTCCTGCTCGCAATCCTCACGGGCTTTCTGATGCTCGTGTATCCGCACCTGTGAC
>JAYVWH010001272.1:0-1923 GCA_043786265.1 Kofleriaceae bacterium
ACCGATCTGAAGAAGGTCCTGGCCTATTCGACCGTGAGCCAGCTCGGCTTCATGTTCGTCGCGGCGGGCACCGGTAACTGGGTCGCCGCGATCTTTCACCTCGGCACGCACGCGTTCTTCAAGGCATGTCTATTCCTCGGTGCAGGCTCGGTGATGCACGGCATGGAGCATGGCGGTAGCAAGACGCCGGGCGACATCATGACGATGGGCGGCCTGCGCAAGCACATGCCGATCACGCACATCACGTTCCTGGTGAGCTGCCTCGCCATCGCCGGCATCTTCCCGTTCTCGGGCTTCTTTTCGAAGGACGAGATCCTCGCCGGCGCGTGGTTTGTGCACCCGCCAGGCTGGCCGGCGTTCTACGGCAAGATCCTGTGGGGCGGGCTGCTGCTCGCTGCCCTTGGGACCGCGTTCTACATGTGGCGCCTGTACTTCCTCGTGTTCGCGGGCAAGGAGCGCAGCGAGGAAGCCAAGCACGCGCACGAGTCGCCGATCTCGATGACGGGTGTGCTCGCGGTTCTCGCGTTCTTCGCGGCGATCGTCGGGTTCCTCGGACTGCCGCATCTCGAGGGCGTCCACCTGCCGTCGATCACGCACGGGCTGTCGTCGTGGCTCGAGCCGTCGCTGACGCACAGCTGGTACGCGCCGAACATGGCCGAGCCGTCGCACATCACGGAGCACGGCAGCGATTCGCTCGTGATGATCCTGATGGGCATCGCGCTCACGGTCGGCGTGGTCGGCATCGGTATGGCGTACTCGCTGTACGGCAAGGGTCCGACCCCGACCGTCGAGAAGCTGGTCGAAGGTCCGCTCGCGGGCGTCTACAACGCGAGCAAGAACAAGCTCTGGTTCGACGAGATCTACGAGACGATCATCATCAAGCCGTTCCGCACGGTCGCGCGCGGGCTGTACGAGGTGGTCGACCGGTTCGTGATCGATACCGTCGCCGTCAACGGTGCTGCGTTCGTGGTCAGTCTGTTCGGGCGCCTCTCACGTTGGGTTCAGAACGGCAGCGTGCAGCGCTACCTCGTTGGGTTCGTCGTCGGTGCAGCGCTGGTGTTCTTCATCAGCGATTGCGGTCGCAAGCCGTCGTTCGCGTACCGCCAGAACGGTCCGACGATGGAGTTCCACGCGGAGCCGGGAGCCGGCATCTCGGGTGCCCGTGCGCGCCTGCGCTGGGACTTCGACAGTGATGGCAAGCCGGACGTCGATGGCAGCGGCAAGCCGATCGACACGGTCGATGTGTCCATTCGCGCCGGCGAAGTCGGCTCGCACGTGACGCTCTGGATCGAGGATCCGATCACGCAGGAGACCGTCTCCGTGACCCGCGAGATCAAGACCCCTGAAGCACCTCCCAACGCGCTGACACCCGCGGAGGCAAAGTAATGCCGGGCTCGTTCGTTCTCCCGCTCGTCCTTGGGCTGCCGCTGCTCGGCGCGCTCCTGGTGATGTGCACGCCGAAGACCGAGTCGTCGCTCCACCGGGGCCTCGGCATCGCGATCTCGACGATCACGTTCCTGGTCTCGCTGCTTATCTTCAAGTTCTACAACGTCAAGTCGGACGCCTATCAGCTCGTCTACGACGTCGAGTGGATTCCGGGCCTCGGCGCTCACTTCAAGCTCGGCGTCGATGGCATCAGCGTCCTGCTCGTCATCCTCACCACGTTCCTGATGCCGCTCACGCTGCTCGGGACGCGATCGTCCATCGAGAAGAGCTCGCGCGAGTTCATCGCCTCGATGCTCGTCCTCGAGACCGGCATGCTCGGCGCGTTCCTCGCGCTCGATCTCTTCCTGTTCTACGTGTCGTGGGAAGTGATGCTGATCCCGATGTACCTCTTGATCGGCATCTGGGGTGGCCAGCGCCGCCTCTACGCGTCGATCAAGTTCGTGATCTACACGATGGTCGGCTCGCTGCTGATGCTAG
>JAYVWH010001273.1:0-3762 GCA_043786265.1 Kofleriaceae bacterium
CCCGCCGCGCCCACGACGCCGTCGCAGACCACGCCCACGCAGACCACGCCCGCGCAGACCGGTCCGGCGCCGCAGACTGCCGCCCCCACGGTCCCGGCGGCAAACCCCGGCTCTGCCGGGGCGCGCAGCGGCGCAGATGCGGCACGCAGCTCGATCGAGCCGGCAGCGCCGCAAGAGACAGAGACCGACGCCGTGCTCACACCCACGCGCGTCGATGCGGCTTCGTGCGCACCGCTCGACCTGACGCCAGGTGCGCCGCTGCAGGCGATCACCGACGAATTCGCGCTCGCGACCCCGATTCCGTGGAGCGAGTTTGTGGTCGAGGGAAAGCTCGTCGACAGCAACGCAACGGTGCACACGCTGCTCGAACCGACACTCCAGCAGTACCGGACGTCGCTGTCGCTCGCGACGCTACCCGAGCTGGCGCTGACGATCGCTCGGTTCGGCTATCAGCTCATCGACCACCGAAGTGTCGATATACCGAATGGCCAGCAGCTCGTACTCCACATCGCGCCGCTGCCGCTCGTCCGGAAGGTCAACGTTTCCGTCAGCCAGTCGATCTTCGACAAGCTGCTCGAGGACGAGGTGCAGCGCCGGATGAGTCTTCGCGTGGGTTCCTATCTGCCGTGGGAGCCCATCCGCCGCGGTTGCGCGCTTCTCGAGGAGCAAGGTCGGATTCTCGAGTTCCTCTTCGACGAGGGCTACTACGACGCCCAGGTCAAGATCGTCGCGGCAATGAGCACCGCGAGCGCCAACCTGCGCGTCACTGTAAACCTCGGCACGAGCTACACGCTCGGCAAGGTCGTGATCGCGTGCCCATCGGGATCCGAGCGGCGCAAGGGCAAGTGCGTCGATGCCGGCACCGGTGCACCTATCGTCAACGCCGTCACCGACGCCGACATCAAGGATGCGTTCAAGTTGCCCGAGCGCTGCCTTGTCTGGACCGTGATCTGTTACGGCCGGCCACGGTTCACACGCGATCAGTTCCAGAAGAACCTCAGCAAGCTGAAGAAGCTGTTCCAGGACCGCGGGTTCCCCAGCGTCCGCATCGTGCCCGCCGACCCCCGCCAGACGATGCAGCGCAACACGCACACGGTCGACGTCATCGTCAGCATCGATCAGCGCCGCAATATCGACGTCGACTTCGAAGGCTACGATCGCGACTCGATCGGCGACGACCAGCTCCGCAAGCAGCTCACGTTCAATCTTGCGGGTAGCGCCGATGAAGTCGAGATCGGGGAGTCCGCGAAGGCGCTGACGACGTATCTCCAGACTCGCGGATTCTTCGATGCCCACGTGACCTGGACCCGCGAGCGCATCGACACCGAGCCGCGCCCGAACAGCAACGACCTCGGCATCCACCTCGACCGGATCGTGTTCAAGATCTCGATGGGGGATCGCCGGCGCGTCGTGCGGGTGGACTTCGTCGGAAACAAAGCAATCCTGGAGCTGCGACTTCGCGAGCTCGTGCAGACGCGTGAATCGAACATCGGCGGCCGTTTGTTCGGCACCGTGCTCGCGCCAACCTCGGCTGAGCTCATCGTCGATCAACAACGCATCAAGGAAGCCTATCGCCGCATCGGCTACCTCGACGTCAAGGTCTGGCCCACTGCGAGCCCGAGCCCAGCAGGTCTCGACACCGCCGCGCTTACCGCAGCACTGCTCGGCCTGGATACCGGCGGCGACCTCTATGTGCGTTTCACGATTGACGAAGGAGTACCGACACTGCTCTCTCGGATCGTCATCACCGGCGAAAATGCAGCACCGATCGATCCGAGCCTGTGCGGCGAGGCTCTCGGCGAGCTCGCCACGCGCCTCGCCAATCGGGACATCACAGCGCGCGCACCCGGAACCGAGTGCGCAGCGAACATCCTCGACCTCAAGTATCGCAGCGACGATTTCGCGACGACGCGCGATCACCTGCGCGACTACCTGCTGCGCAGCGGCCGGGGGCGCGCGGTCGTCGACTACGAGGCGACAGCGATGGGGCCGCATCGCATGCAGGCTCACTACACGATCAGCCGAACCGAGCGCCTCAAGCTCGGCAAGGTCGTGATCCGCGGCAACTTCAAGACGGCGAATAGCGTGATCTACGGCGTGCTGAACTTCGACGAGGGCCAGCTGCTCACGACCGACAGCCTCGCGCAGGGTGCGCGGCGGCTCCGCAACACCGGCCTGTTCGAAGCGGTCAACATCGAGATGCCCGAGCTCGACTGTGATGACGTGCAGCGAACTTGCAACAGCGACGTCATCAATGCGGTTGTGCGTGTCGAGGAACGGTACGACCACTCGTTCGAGGTTGGTCTCGAAGGCGGCTTCTCGACAGTGAACGGTCTCTTCGGCACGATCCGTCTGTCGGACCTCAACTTCCGTGGCCGCGGGATCGCGCTGTCGCTCGCGGTAACGCGAGGTCAGAAGCTCAACGAGTACGAGGCGCGCGTGCGCATCCCGCAGTGGCTGACCGACGGTATTCCGGTGCTCCCCAAGTTCGACACGCTGTTCACCGGTCTTCACCGCGAGCAGGACACGGATCGCTTCGGCAGGTTGACGACGCAGAGCGTGAGCGCCGAGTTCTCGTACTCGAACACGCGCCCGCGCACCGACGAGCACTCCGCGCGGGTGATCAGCGTCGGCCCCTCGTACACGTTCCGCCTGACCAGCCGCCACGTCGATGCACTTCGTCCGATCGGCGCTGACATGGACACCTCGCAGGTTGCAGTGCGCACGCGCACGAGCGCGGTTGGCATCCGGTTCGACCTCGAGCAGCGCGTCGACCGCGGCGGCCAGCTCGCGCCACTTGCCCCAGAAGGCGGCCACCATCTCCAGGCGCTCGTGTCGTACGCCGAGCCCTTGCTGCTCGGCCAGGACCAGTTCGTGAAGGTCTCGCTCTCGGGCGCGAAATTCGTGTCGATCGGCGACAACGTCGTGCTGCGGGCCGACCTGCGCTACGATCACGGCTTTCCGCTCGGCGGCGCCGTGCTACTACCCGAGGTCGAACGCTTCTACGCCGGCGGTGACAGCACGGTGCGCGGCTACAGCAACGAGCGACTCGCCACGGAGCTGGTCCAGGTCAGCCTGCCCCCGCTCGACAACGTCACCCAGATCCGTGTGATCCCTGCCGGCGGCAATATCCGCGTGCTCGGCAGCGTCGACGCCCAGGTCCGGATCTGGAAGATCTTCGCCGGAGCCCTGTTCAGCGATGCAGGCCTCATCGCGAACCAGTGGTCGACCGTCGAAGTTAGCCGGAAATGGGGCTTTGTCCCCGACATCCCGCAGCTAAGGCCCAGCGTGGGCATGGGCCTGCGGTTTTTGACGCCGTTTGGCATCGGGGGCCTCGAATACGCCGTCCCGCTGCGCGTGCAGCTAGGCGACGATCCTCGCGGAAAAGTTCACTTCTACTTTGCTGCGCGGGCGCAGTTCTAGGTATAAGCGGCGTCCCATGGGACGGAACGACAATCGCAAGACCTGGAAGATGCGACGCAAGAAGCGCCAGGTGAAGCTCAAGCGCCGCACGAAGAACAAGATCACGGCTGCCAAGGCCGCCAAGAAGCCTGCCGAGCCGAAGAAGAAGAAGTAAAGTTCCGGGGAAATGACCCCGCAACAGACACGCTGCGTGATGACGCAGATCGTGATGCCGACGCACACCAACGGCGCAGCCGGGATCATGTTCGGCGGGATCATGATGCAGTGGATCGACGTGTGCGCTGGCGTCGCCGCGATGCGCCACGCGTCGGGGGGTGTCCTCACCGCGTCGATCGATCG
>JAYVWH010001274.1:0-2679 GCA_043786265.1 Kofleriaceae bacterium
TCTCCGCCTCGACGGGCGTCGCTCGCGTTCGGCGCACCTCGCTGACGGCGAGGTTCCGTGCGATCCGGATCGCGAGCCGGAGCAGGCCGTTCGGGCGGCCGTCGGGCTCGAACCGCGCGGCGACCTGCCACACGCGCAGCAGCGACTCCTGAAGGACAGCCTCGACGTCGAGCGTCGTCGCGAACGAGCGGAGCGATGCGCGCACGGTCGGCTCGGCTCCGGTGAGCCAGAGACCGAACATGCTCGTATCACCGGCGACGATCGCGCCGACGTAGACGTCGAGGTCTGTCACGCGGGCGTCCTCATCCGAGCAGCCACCACAGCAGGAGGGCAATCAGCGCGAGGATGAAAGCGAACGCGATGGCGAGCGGCCAGCGCGAGCGCTGCTGCGGCTCCGGCAGCGACGGTTGCACGAGCTTCGGTTCGTCGAGAGGTTGAAGCTGCTGCGGGAACGACTGCACCTTCATCGGGCCCGGTGAACGGGCCATCGACGGCTGCGACACAACACGTGCGGCCGGGGCAGGTGCGGGCGGTTGCGCCTTCACGCTGTGGAGAACGCCGCTATCGAGCTTCGCGGACTTATCCGCCACCTCAGCCATCGCGGTCTGTCCGGTCGGCTCGTCGAACGACTCGCCTTCCTCATCATCGTCGGCACCGCCCGAGCGCCGGAGATCCGAGATCTCGGCCTGGCGCTGCGGCGCGCTCGGCTGGGGCGGCGAGGGCGCGCGGCCCTTCTTACCGGCGGAGGGGACCGCCGACATCGACCGCGGCGCAGCGGGCTCGTACTCCATGCTCGACGCTACGGGGCTCTCGTCGTCACCGAAGATCTCGGTTGGCGCTTCGCCGTCGAGGTCATTGCTGTAGTCCTCGCTGCTGTCGTAGCTGGCCGCGCCGGCGCTGAAGCTCGCCTTCGCCTTTGCGTACTCGAGTGCGACGATCGTACCCGCCATCGTCTTGAACGAGCCGGCTTGCGTCCTCATCGCCTGCTGGGGCGCGCGCAGACCGAACGCCTGCGCGGACGTCCCGTACGGCAACTCCTGCGGGATCAGCTGGTCGCGCGACGGGCCCGTGACCTTGCGTGTCTCGTCGACGGCGATCCACGACGTCATGCGCGTCGCGATCTGGAACGTCATGCCGAGCTCCTCGATCTCGCCATTGACGCTCGCGAACAGTGCGTGCGCTTCGACATCGGCGACGCGTTCGCGCCCGTAGAGCGCGACGATTGCCTGGTTACCTTGACCGGGCTCGAGCGCAGGAACGTCGATCGTCTGTTCATACGTGTCGCGCGCGAGCTGACCACGCACGACGAGCTTGCCACCCTCGGCGCGCAGCGCGAGGGCCGCGACGAGCGGCGAGCCCTCGAAGCAATCGGGCATCAGCTCTGGCGCCTGGCGTAGCAGTGCGCTGCCGCTGACCTCGACATTCGTGAGGACCGGCATCGCCGTGCGATCGAGCAAACGCTTGGCGCCACGCTCCGCATCCTCGTCGATTCCGATGATGACCTCGACGCCGCGGCCCGCACGTGCGAGCGACGACGCGAGCGATCGGTTGACCGCCGAGCCGACGCCGAGCACATGGACGCGGCACGACTTCGGCAGCCGACGATTCATCGCCTCGATGATCTGTTGTTCGCCGCCAACATAGCCGTCCGTGACGACGATGACCTGGCGCTGCGCCCCGACGCGCAGCGTGTCCATCGCGTCGATCACGGCAGCGCGGATCTCGGTGCCACCGTCGGCGACACGCGAGCGGACCCACTGGATGGCGGCGGCCTTCGCTTTCGCGGTCGCGACCGTCGGGCCCGCGACGTAGCGCGTCGGCCCGTAGTTGAACTCGATCAGCTCGAAGCGGTCTTGTTCGTCGAGGGAATCGATCAGCATCGACACGACCTGCTTGGCCTTGTCGAGAGGGAATCCGCCCATCGAGCCGCTCGTATCGAGGAGCACGACGAGATCGCGCGGGACGGCGACCGGTCGCGCATCGCGCGCAGGCGGAACGATCGTGAGCAGACCGAAGGAGTCGTTCAGCTTCCCGGCCGCCGGGCGCGCGGCTGCGAGCGAAAGACCGACCGTTGGCGTCGCGACCGGCCATCGCAGCACGATGTCGCGGTCCAGGCGCGCACCGCTGTCGAGCTCGGTGATGCCGTCACGCTTGGTGAGCGCGTGCGACGGCGAGCTCGCCTTGCCGCCACCGGAAATATTGTCCTTGATCGCGATCGCGATCTGGATCGTCGAGCGCAGCGGTTGATCGGTAACCTTGATGTGCGTCGCACGGACGTCCGCCGCGGTATCCGCATTGCCGATGTAACGCGGACCGATCACCGTCGGAAAGCGCAGCTCCCACTCGCCCTCGGGGAGCCACACCAGACGCTGGTCCACGATGATGCGTGCCACCAGCGTCGTGCGTGCGGGGATGTTGCCGATCTGCTGCGTGAAGATGTCCGCGCGCTCCTGCTCGAGCAGCGCCGCGGTATGGCCGCTGGCGACCGCGCGCTCGAAGCGCTCGCGCGCCTGCGCCTTGCGATCGACCGTTCCGCGGATCACGCGGTCACCGATCTCGAACTCGTAGCCGCTCACCGCCCCGTCGGCGGGCAGCGGCATGCGATACGTGACGCGCAGGGTCTCGTCGTACGTGTTCTCGAACACCTGCTCGAGCACCAGCCGGGCGAGTCCACCCTGC
>JAYVWH010001275.1:0-4153 GCA_043786265.1 Kofleriaceae bacterium
TCCGAGGATGCGCTCGCGCGACCACATCAGTTTCGGCAACTTCACTTCCGCGCCTCGGCAGCAAAGCAGATCAACCGCTGCGGCGCGGCCGCGCTCGCGATGAACGTGACGTCGGCGGGCCCGGCCGTGGTCGGAGTCTCGAATCGCACCCAACCGTCGTCGACGCCCGCGGTGACGTGCGCGACCTCCTTGCCGCCGATCTCGACCGCGAGCGTTCCCGGTGTGCGGATGTCCCGGCGCGTGAACACGTCGGCGAGCCCGACGTATCCGACCAGCGTGGTGCCGAGCGGCAGCTGCGGGAACGTGATCCTCACCGGCCGGTTTGGCGACGGCGTGATCTGCAGACACCGGTGCGGCGCGTAGCCGACCTCCGCGATCTCGAGGCTAGGGCGCAGGCCATCGGACTTCACCGTCGAGAGCACGTCGACGACATCGCTGACCACGGTGACCGGCGTGCGCGCAAAGCTCCGGATCTCGACACCGTCCACGTCGGCCGACGCGACCGGCGTGAGCCCCGCGGTCTCAGGCGCCCGGGCCCCGCGGACGCTCACCTCCCAGATCCGTCCGTAGCGTGCGCTGTCCATCCGTGCGGCCATTTCGACCGGGATCAGATCGCCGAGGTAAAGTCGCCCCGTCGGATCGATCCATTCGGGGGCGAACACGATCAGATCGCCGGGCTGGTAGCCCGCGCGAACGACGGCAGCAGCCTTCGCCCACACCCGGTCACCGGGAACAGAAGCGGCGTTGCGCGGGGTCGCGCACATCTCCCAGACCGACAGCACCGCCAGCAGCAGCGCCGGGACCACGGCGATCGGCGATGGTCTCGTCGACAACGGCTCAAACGCTACCACGCACCCGCCCACGCGGTAATGTCGCCCCGTGCGGCTGTATGCGGTGCTGTTCGTGATCGGGCTCGTTGCCTACGGCGCACTCGCGGGCAACCGTCTGACCCAGCAGTCGCAGGCGCCTCAGTTCGTCTACCAGGCCGATGCCTGGCTCGGCGGCGAGCTCGACGTCAAACCGCCGCTCGTCGACAACGACTGGGCCAAGCTCGAGACCGTGACGCTCGCCGACGGTCGCGAGGTCACCGGCCGCCGCATGCTGACGCGACCGATGTTCCGGACCCTCTCGGGCGACCTGATCCCGAGCGCGCAGGTCACCGCTTCGCGCGGCGTCCGCTGGTACATGTCGTTCCCGCCGCTGCCCACGCTGCTGATGCTCCCGTCGGCCGCGATCTCGGGGCGTGCCGGCAATGACGTGATCCCGACCGTGCTGATCGCGGCGCTGATTCTCCCGCTCTCCCTCCTCCTGCTCCGCCGCCTCGCCGCCGCCAAACTCTCGCAGCGCACGGTTCGCGAGGATCTGTGGCTGGTCGCGATGCTCGCGTTCGGCAGCGTCCTGTTCTTCTCCGCCGTCCAAGGCAAGGTCTGGTACACGGCGCACGTCGTCGGCCTCGTGCTCGCCCTCGTTTACGCATGGGCCTCCGTCGAAGCTTCGCGACCGTGGATCGCGGGCATCGCCCTCGGCGCAGCCGCCCTCACGCGCACGCCGATGTCGTTCATGTTTCCGCTGTTCGTGTTCGAGGCATGGCGAATGGCCGCGGGTGAGCGCGCCCTCTTCATGCGCCGCCTCGTCCGGTTCGCCGCGCCGGTCGTCGCGTTCGCGATCGCCGGCATGATCTACAACGTCGTGCGGTTCGGCTCGCCGACCGAGTTCGGCCACACCTTCCTCGACGTCCGCCAGCAGGCGCAGATCGAGCAGTGGGGCCTCGCGAGCTATCACTACCTCGGCCGTAACCTCGCCGTCGCCTTCACCCTGCTCCCCGAGCTGCCGGGTCGTGCGCCATGGTTCCAGATCGGTGGCCACGGTCTCGCGCTGTGGTTCACGACCCCGCTACTCCTCTGGGTGCTGTGGCCGCGCGACAAGCCGCCAATGCATCGAGCACTGTGGGTCACGATCGCGTGCGTCGCGCTGCCGTCGCTGTTCTACCAGAACAGCGGCTGGGTCCAGTTCGGCTACCGGTTCAGCCTCGACTACATCGTGTTCCTGCTGATGCTGCTCGCGATCGGTGGCCGTCCGCTGTCACGCTTTGGCAAGGCACTGATCGTCATCGGTATCGCGATCAATCTATTCGGTGCGCTGACCTTCGATCGCGAGTGGAAGTACTACCGCGTCGGCGGCAACGCGTACGACACCGTCGTCGCGCACTGACCGCGCGAGGTGAACGCGATGATGTTTCGCGTCTAGACGGAGCTCGGCGAGTTACAGTGCGCGGACGTGAGCCTGCATCCCTGCCCCCGCTGTCATCGCCATGTCGCCGCGTCCGTCACGCGCTGTGTATTCTGTGCCGCCGCACTGCGCCCACCGACGAGCCTTCCCGTCCTCGCGGGGCGCATGTCACGCGCGGCCGTGTTCGCGGCCGGTGCTGCATGGGCTTCGGGCTGCGCGTCTGAGCCGTCGGTCCAGCAGAGCACGCGCCCATATGCAGTCCATGCCCGGATCGTCGCGGGCACCGCCGAGCCGGGCGCGATCGAGATCCGGTTCGTCGACGAAGACGGCAAGCCACGGCCCAGCTGGGGCGTAGCCCTCGTGACCTCTGAGGGCCTGCGCATTACCGCGACGACTGATCAGGACGGCCTGGCGTTGTTCCATCGGCTCGCACCAGGCCACTACCGGGTCGAAGTCTCGACCAAGCGCAGAGATGCACCCTCCGCAAATGACGATGGGCGCTGGGGACACGGCGTGGCTGTGACCTCGAAGCAGGTGACGAGCCTAGTGATCACGCTGCCGCCCGCACCTCACGTCGAGTACAGCCACTCTGCGAAGCCTTACGGCGCACCGCCGGCCCGCCGCCGCGTCGTGTGATCGAATCCGGGCAAAACGAACCGCTTCACCTTCCCGCCAGAGGCGGTAGACTCGATCCATGCAGGCGCTCAAGGTGCAGGTAAAGAACGGCAGACTCGTCCTCGACGAGCCCACCGACCTACCCGACGGCGCCGAGGTCGAAGTCGTCGTGATCGGTGACGAGCTCACCCCCGACGAGCGCGCCGAGCTGCACGCCTCGCTCGATCGAGCCTTGGACGACTCCGAAGCGGGTCGTAGCGTAGACGCCGCCGATTACCTACGACAGTATCGAGCTCGGCGTGAAAATCGTTCTTCTCGCTGAGGCTGAGCGGCGCTTCGAAGTCGAAGACGAGTGGTGGCGCGAGAATCGTGACGCCAAAGAGCTGTTCACAGACGAGCTCGAACGGACGCTCGAGCGCATCGCCGCTGCGCCCGAGGTTGGGCAAATATATCGAGCGACACGCGGCAAGCTGATCCAGCGGGTGCTGATGAAGACCACCCGCTGCCACGTCTACTACTTTCACGACCGCGCAAACGACCTCATCGAGGTCCACACGATCTGGGGCGCGCATCGAAAGCGTGGTCCCGGGTTGTAGCGCCTACGCTGGGCTGCGGATCAGGGTTGCAGCTTCTTCGCTTCGACGAGTAGTTTGTCGAGGACGGCGCCGGCCTCCGCGCGCTTCGCGGGCGTTTTGATCGCATCCATGAAATTGACCCAGCGAAAGCGCGGCCACAGATCGAGGGTCGATGTCGGATTGGCCTTCGCCGCTGCTGCGAGCGCGCGACCGACCTGTGTATAGAGCTCGGCCAGCTGGTTTGGGGACGGCGCGGCGATCGCGGGAGGCGGCGCGGACTGCAGACGCGTCGGCGGCTTCCGCTTCGGCTTGACGAGCGTGCCCGGCATCTGCGCTACAGGTTCCTGATCGATGCGCTCGATGGGCGCGTCTGTACGCGAGGGCAGCCGGACGGCTGCACCAGGGGCTAATTCCGGCATCGTCGACCGGGCCTCCGCTGTCGGAGCGGCGTCGGCGTGCTGGACCTCCAGGATCGGGATCGCGGTCAGTGTCACGACCGCGGCGATCGCAATGTTCGCGCGACGGATCAGCCAGGCGAGTAGGTGACCAATAAATTCGGAGCGCGGAGCCCCAGACCGCACCGTACGGACCGGCATCTCGATCGCGGTTGTCGTCGGTTCCCCCGTCATCCCAAAACCACTCAGCTCTCAACGTCTCACGGCGGGCATTGTCGCCGAGCATGCCTCACGGACGCCTCGCGCATCCCTCTAATGATTCGGCGCGATTGCGTCGGC
>JAYVWH010001276.1:0-3222 GCA_043786265.1 Kofleriaceae bacterium
CTCCATCGGGCACTTGTCGTTCGCGTCGAGGATGCCGTCGCCGTCGTTGTCGGGCTCGGGGCAACCGTCGTCGTCCTGGTAGCCGTCCTTGTCCTCGGCCTCGTTGACGCACTTGTCGACGTCGTCGAGCAGGCCGTCACCGTCGGTGTCACCGGGGCCCTTGGGCTGCTCGATGACCTTCTCGACCTCTTTGCGACCGAACTCCTTATAGATGGAGAGCAGTGCTTCGAAGTCGAGCGTTGGACCGTTACTGGCCGAGCTCGGCGGGAACAGCAGGCGACCATCTGCACGCAGGCCCCAGCCGTTGTCCACGCGGTACTTGGCGCCGACGCCGACGTACAGCTCGGCGTCCGTGTCCTTATCGATCACTTCCTGGCGCTTGGAGTCGACGACGGACATCGCGCCGCCGCCGAACACGACGAACGGAATCAGCTTCTGGGCTGGCTTCTCCGCGCCGAACTGGGCGATCAGGTGTGCACGGTAGGTGACGTTCCAGACGTCGAACACCAGCGTTCGCGACTCGCTCGGAATGACTCCGACCTCGCCCTCGATGCCGATCATGTCGTTGAACATCATGCCGAGGCGCAGACCGAACAGAGCGGAGTTGCGCTCCGACGGTGCGTCCTTGACGTCGGGCACGCCGAGCTCGTTGTTCGTGCTGAACACGTGGATGCCGGCGGTGCCGCCGATCTCCACATTTGCCGAGGCGTTCGTCGCAAAGCCAGCTGTCGCTGCGACGCTCAGGGCTGCAAAGGTGAGGCTATTCATAGAGTCTCCCGCAAGGTTTTTACCGAACTGTTTGATAGCCGCGTTAAGCCTTGATTTCCAGCTTTCACGCCAGCTTAGTTCGGGGATCTTCCTGATGTCCGACTCACGCAAGTGTGCGGTTGGGGTACGGTTTGCTGATGTTCGACGAGCGCGCGCAACTCGCTTCAATGCTCCGACCCGCCGCGGGTGGCCTTTACGTCGTTTCGACGGGTCGAGCCGCTCAGCTCGAGGTCCAGCGCCATCTCTACGGTGCCGCCGATGAGGCGACGATCCAGGCCCGCTTCACGGCGGCGCTCGACCAGATCGCGACCGCAAAGGCGATCATTCTCGGCGTCCCGTCTGATGTCGGGGCGGGCTATCGGCGTGGTGCCAACCTCGGGCCGCAGGCGATCCGGCAGGCCCTGATCGAGGGCGACCCGGACCTGCGCGGCTGGTACGAACGGCACGGCATCGTCGACATCGGGGATGTCGCGGTCGTCCCGCAGCTGCTCCACGATTCGATGCTGGCACCCGCGCAGATCGCGGCGAGCCGGGCGGCGCTCTACAAGGATGCGCCGCCGGGTCTGGCGGACGAGCTGCCGGTGTCGCCGCTGTCGATCGAGGCGCGCGTCCTCGATTGCGTCCTGACGATCAACCCACGCGTGATCCCGATCGTGCTCGGCGGCGATCACTCGGTTGCGTGGCCGGTGTCCGAGATGCTCGCCAAGCACCGCACGGATCGGTGGAGCATCGTGCAGCCCGACGCGCACACAGATCTCCTGAGCGAGCGCCTTGGGATCAAGTACTGCTACGCGACATGGAGCTATCACGCGAACGAGCTGCTCGGCCGCGACGGCCGGCTCGTTCAGGTCGGCGTGCGCGCATCGCGGTTTCCGCGCGAGCACTGGGAGTCGACGCTTGGCGTGCGCCAGCTGTGGGCCAAGGAGATCGAGGCCGACCCGGCGCGCGCGCTCGACGACGTCGTGGCGCACCTGCGTGCGCGCGATGTCACGTCGGTCTACTTTTCCAACGACATCGACGGGACCGATGCGTCGTTTGCCGAGGCGACGGGGACGCCCGAGCCCGATGGGCTGCATCCCGACTGGCTGTTCGCCCTGATCGCGCGGCTCGGCAAGGAGTTCGGCCTGTGCGCCGCCGACTGCGTCGAGGTCGCGCCTCCACTGGGCCCGACACAGCAGGCGACCGATGCGACCACCCGCCTCGCGGCGCGCTACGTGCGGGCCTGTCTCGACCAGATCCGGTGATACAACTCGCGCGATGAGTCGCGCCTGGTATCTCGTCAGCCTGATCCCGATCGGCATCTGCGTCGCGATTTCGCTGCTGCTGTTCTCGCACCTGATGACGGATGTCGAGCACATGCCGCGCTTCGTGGTGCCCGGCGACAAGACGCTGCAGCTCGCCGCCGGCGAGTACATCGCGTTTGGCGAGACCGACAGCCGCGTGGACGGAACGCATTACGTCAACGAGAGCTTCCGCGTGAAGTGCATGCTGACCGCGGCCGAAGGGCATGGGATCGAGATCGGCGAGCCGGCAGCGACCACGAACTACTCGCTCGGTGGGTATCGCGGCACCTCGCTCTACGACTTCACGATCGCGATCACGGGCACGTACACCTTCGTGTGCTCGGGCGACGACAACGACAAGGCCGTGATCGCGGTCGGGCACGGCATCGGCGGCACGATCGTCAAAGCTATCGCTCTGATCTTCGCGGGCCTGATCTCCGGCGGCGTATTTTTCGGCCTGCTCTACACGCGGCGCCAGAAGTACAAGCGCGCGGTCGCCGCTCGCACCGCCGTCGTCAGCTGACGACCGGTAGCGCACGGCGCGCCGCATGACGCTCCGCCAGCGCGCACACCGCGTCGACCCAGGCGGGCGTCGCGTTGAGCGACGGCACGAGCGTCAGCTCCTCGCCACCAGCCGCCTTGAATTGCGCGCGGGCCCGGATCCCGATCTCCTCGAGCGTCTCGAGGCAGTCAGCGACGAACGCAGGGCACAGCACGGCAAGTCGTTTGATGCCGGCCTGCTTCGGCAGCTCGTCGAGCAGCACGTCGGTGTGCGGCGTGATCCACGGCGTGCGGCCAAGGCGAGATTGAAAGCAAATCGAGTAGCCGCTCGGCTGCAGGCCAAGTCGATCCGCGAGCGCGCGTGCGGTCGCGAAGCACTGCGCGCGGTAGCAGCCGCGGTTCACAGTCGTCAGCGCATCGCAGCAAGTCGCACTGCTCAGGCAGTGCTTGTGCGTCGGATCGCTCTTCTTGATCTGGCGCTCCGGCAGGCCATGAAACGAGAACAGCACGTGGTCGGCGCGCGCCTCGGCGAGGGCCGGTTGCGCGACCGCCGTGACCGCGCCGAGAAAGCCGGGGTCATCGTGGAAAGCGGGGACGATATCGATCGGCACGGTGTCCCAGCCGCCGCTCGCGAGCTCCATCACGCGCGCGACGCTGGTTGCGGTCGATG
>JAYVWH010001277.1:0-2108 GCA_043786265.1 Kofleriaceae bacterium
CGGCCGACATGCGCGGCGACCCCGCGGCCGCCATGCTCGAGGTCCTCGACCCCGAGCAGAACAAGGACTTCGTCGATCACTACGTCGAGGTCCCGGTCGATCTGTCGAAGGTCATGTTCATCTGCACCGCGAACCAGCTCGACACGATCAGCCAGCCGCTGCTCGACCGCATGGAGATGGTCGAGCTGTCGGGCTACACGGCCGTCGAGAAGCTCGCGATCGCCAAGAATCACCTGGTGCCCAAGCAGCTGGGCGAGCATGGCATCGGCAAGGAGCAACTCGACCTCGACGACGCCGCGCTCAAGAGCGTGATCAACAGCTACACGCGCGAGGCCGGGGTCCGGAACCTCGAGCGCGAGATCGCGGCCGTGTGCCGCGGTGCCGCGGTCAAGGTCGCCGAAGGTTCCGCGGGCGTCCATGTCACCAAGGACATGCTCGCGGATCTGCTCGGTCCGGTGCGCCACGTGTCGGACTCCGCCGAGCGCAGCCCCGAGGTCGGTGTCATCGCCGGCCTCGCGTGGACGCCCGTGGGTGGCGAGATCCTGTTCATCGAAGCGCGCAGCTATCCGGGCAAGGGCGACGTTCGCCTGACCGGCCAGATGGGCGACGTCATGAAGGAGAGCGCGACGGCCGCCGTGTCGTGGATGCGTTCGAACGCGGTGCGGCTCGGCATCGATCCCGACGTGATCGCGAACAGCGATCTCCACATCCACCTGCCGCAGGGTGCGATCAAGAAGGACGGTCCGTCCGCCGGCGTCGCGCTGACCTGCGCGGTCGTCTCCGTGTTCACGAAGCGTCCGATCCGCCACGATATCGCCATCACCGGCGAGATCGATCTGCGAGGTAACGCGCTGCCGATCGGCGGCGTCAAGGAGAAGGTCCTCGCCGCGCACCGCGCAGGCATGAAGATCGTGTATCTCCCGCAGCGCAATCAGAAGGACACGCTCGAGATCCCCGACGAGGTCAAAGCGCAGCTCGACCTTCGCTTCATGAAGAAGATCGACGATGCGCTCGATGTCGTCCTGGGACCGGTGCCGCCCGCGAGTGACCCGGAGCCCGTGATCCCGCCGCCGACCGCCCCGAGCCGTGGCTCGATGGGCGAGCGCTTGCCAAGCTGACTACGTAGCGAAAGTCGCGGATCACCGCGACGCGGCCGTCGGTCCAATCGAGCAGGATGAAGTAGCTCGGCGACGCGGCGCCGCGATACCCGGAAAAGGATGCGCTCGGCAGTGCTATGGTCGGCCCATGTCCGGGCACCACATGGTCGATTTCTTCGAGATTCCGGTGCTCGACCTGGCCGGTGCCAAGGCGTTCTACAACGCCGCGTTCGGCTGGTCGTTCAAGGACTGGGGCAGCGAGTACGCCGACATCCAGGGCGCCGGACTGTCGGGCGGCCTGCGCGTGGTTCAGACCCCGCCGACCACGAGCGGCCCGCTCATCATCATCTACTCCGGCGATCTGGCCGGCAGCGAGCGCGCCGTCACCGCCGCCGGCGCGACGATCGTTGCGCGTCACGAGTTCCCGGGTGGCAAGCGATTTCACTTCGTCGATCCGGGTGGTTGCGAGCTCGCCGTGTGGACCAAGGTCGCCGAATGACCTGGCACGCCGTCGCGAATGTCGGCGATGTGCGCCCCGGTGACGTGATCGCAGTCGAGGTCGAGGGGATCAAGATGATCCTCGGGCTCGACGGCGAGCGTTACTTTGCGCTGCACCGCAAGTGCCTGCATCGCGGTGCCGACCTGTCCGAGGGAATCGTGTCGCGCGGCCACGTGGTGTGCGTGCTTCACGGCTGGCGGTTCTCGACCGAGACCGGCCGCCACGACAGTGCATCCGATGTGTGTCTCCGCCGGTACGCCGTCCGCGTCACCGGTGAGCAGATCGAGATCGATCCAGAACCGGGGAAAAACGCATGAGCAAGCCCACTGCAACTCTGATCGAAGGTGATGGCATAGGTCCTGAAATCGCGGCAGCGACACTGCGCGCGATCGAGGCCGCCGGCGGCCAGATCGAATGGGAGCGCGCCGATGCGGGCGCGGGTGCTGTCGACAAGCACAAGGATCCCCTACCGCAAGCAACGATCGATTCGATCACGAAGAATCAGCTCGCAC
>JAYVWH010001278.1:0-1577 GCA_043786265.1 Kofleriaceae bacterium
CCGGCCTCGAGCGTGCGCAACACGATCGTTCGCGTCGGATCGCTCGGATCCGTCTTGCGAACCTCGCAGCTGCCCGCCGTGATGATGTAAGCGGCGTCGGCCCGGTCTCCCTCGCGCACGATCACGTCGCCGGCGGAGAACTTGTGGAGCGGAAACCAATTGCCGCCGCGCAGGAATCCGCGCAGTTCCTCGGCGAGGTCCTCGACGGTCTGAAACCGTCGGCTCGGCTCGGGGGCCATTGCCTTCATCGCGATCTGGCTCAGGTGCGGTGGCGGCTTGACCGCAAGGTTGGATCGTTCGTCAGGCGGCGGCACATCGCCGCGTTGGGCGCGCGCGAGCGCCTCCATGACGGGCCCCGGGTACGGCGCGGATCCCGTGATCGCCTTGTAGAGGACGGCACCGACACCGAAGATGTCGGTGCGATGGTCGATGCGAGAGATCTCGCCGCGCGCCTGTTCCGGCGCCATGTACGCGACGGTACCGATGACCATGCCGTCCGGGTCGACGCGTCCCTCGACGAGGGAGAGATCGTTACCGATGACCTGCGCACAGCCCCAGTCCATCACGTAGACCTGGCCGTGGCTTCCGACCATGATGTTGTCGGGTTTGAGGTCGCGATGGATCACGCCTCGGCTGTGCGCGAACGCGAGCGCGTCGCAGACCTTGATCAGGCTTTGAAGAATCCGCTCCAGATCCCGCTGTGATTTCTGCGTGCTGATCAGCTCGCTCAGCGTCTGGCCTTCGACGAGCTTCATCGTGTAGGTGGCGACGCCACGGCTGTCGATCACGAGATCGTGAACGGGAACGATGTTCTCGTGATCGAGGCGGCCGGTGATGCGAGCCTCGTCGATGAACCGCACCGACCCATTGGGATCGGTCGATGGCTCGAGTACCTTCATCGCAATGTGGCGGCGCAGCTCGGGATCGTAGAGCTTACGGATCGATCCCATACCGCCGCGCGCAATCTCTCCCTCGTCACGCAACTGGGTACCGGGCCGCATCGGCCACGTCGGGGGCACCGGCATTGTCGGCACTGGCGGCGGGCGCTTCGGGACGGCGGGCCGAGTTGCAAGTTGCTTGGCGTTGACGGTGGCTGCCTCGACGCGGGCCTCTACCCTCACCACATCTGCTTCGTCCTCGAGAATAGAACCGTTGAACCACGGAATCGTCTCGGCTGCCTCGGAGACGAACTGCAACGTGGAGAACTTCGAGAGCAGATCATCACGGTTCATCGATCCTCCGAGAAAGAAGTCACTGCGGACGCCACAATGCACGCAGGTACGCGATCACGCTATCCCGCTCCGCGTCCGACAGCGCACGGTTGAAGTACACGAGCTCGCCGATCACGGCGTTCGACGCCTCGTTGTTGTCCGACGTGCCGACGAACATCTGCTTGCTGCCCGCCGTGATGGTGTGGCTCGCGTCGACAATTGACACGGGCGTGAGAACCGAAGCGTCGAACGTGGTCGCGGCGAAGTAGCGGGCGTTTCCATTGAAAATTCCGGTCAGCACGTAGCTCGTGTTCGCGGCGAGCGTCAGGTCCATGTTCGCGTTGTCGTTGTTGGTCTGCCAGTGCA
>JAYVWH010001279.1:0-4824 GCA_043786265.1 Kofleriaceae bacterium
CCCGCCTACGAGCGTGACGTCTGGATAGCTCGCCTTCCCGGTGGCAAGCACACGCACCTTCTGATCCGATTGAAAGGCGATGCAGCCGGGCCTCCGCGACGCGTCCAGGGCCGCACCCACGCGCAGTGCCAAGGCGTTATGGCGACGCGAGCCCCCCGCCATCGCGGTGATCTCACCATCCTCGTATTCGTGCTTGAGCCCGCTATCGCGCTCGTACGCCAGGTACTCGTCATAGGTATACCGATGGCGCGACGGTCGATGCGGTGCGGCCATGACGCTCGATCCTAGCATCCCCGGATACGATGCGGGAACCGCGTGTCCACCGCTCGCGGACCTCGTGGATCTGAAATGCAGTTGCTACGCCGAACGCCCATCCTCGTCGAAGTGATCGCCCTATGCGGCGTGATCGTGATCGCGTGGTGGCTCGGAACGTACGCGGCCACGGCATGGCTCGCTCGCGTCGCGCAGCTGAAGATCTCTGCGGGGCTCACCACGCCGGATCCCGCAGTCGTCCGCGGCGCCGCGCGCACCGCGTGCATCTACTTCAGCACCGGGGTTGCCGTGCTCGCGGTGGCGCGGCTCGCGAATCTTTGGAAGGCTGGCGAGTCGTCGGTCGCGATCCCGTGGCTGCTACCGGCTGCGGCGGGGGCGGCGCTGCTCGGCCTCGCGTTTCACCTCGGCACGGTCGATGTCTCGCGCGGTGCGATCATGCTGCCGACCGCAGCCGGCTTCGCGCAGGGCTTCGCGATCGGTGCACTCGCCGGTGCGGCGATTCTCGTCGTGCCCTTCGATCTCGCGGAGCTCGTGACCAAGGCGCGCGTCCCCATCGCCTTCGCGATCGGCGGCATCTTCGCCGCGCTCGCCGTCGTCGGGTCGGGTCCGGCCGGGTCGGGCACGCGGATCAACCTCGGACCGTTGCAGCCGATCGAGCTGGTCAAGCCGCTCGCGATCGCATTTCTCGCGGCGTACTTCGGCGCGCGCGCATCGAAGCTACGCTGGCAGCGGCAGCGCGTCCTCGGCCTGCGCTGGCCGCGCATCGAGCTGCTCCTGCCAGCACTCGCAGTGCTCGTCGCGATCGTTGCGGGCCTCAGGATCATCGGTGACCTCGGTCCGGTGCTGCTCCTCGCGTTCGTATTCCTCGGGATGTTCTTCATCGTGACGCGCGCGACCGGCTGGGTCGTGGTGGCACTGGCGCTCGTCGCGTTGCTGCTTGTCCTGCTCGCGCTGTGGCCTGGCATCGCGGGTAGCGGCACGGTGAAGACGCGCCTGGTGATGTGGCAGTTGCCGTGGACGAACGGGCTGACGAATGGCCACCAGCTCGGCGAAGGCTTGTGGGCGGTCGCGGCCGGCGGCTTCAAGGGGCAGGGCCTCGCGCACGCCATCACTCCGCTGCCACCCGCGGGCAAGACGGACCTCGCGCTCGCGGTGATGGCCGAGCAACTTGGCGCCCTCGGCCTCGTCGCCTACCACGTGCTGATGGGCGCGTTTGTCCTCGGGGCGTTGCATGTCGCGGCGCGCAGCCGGACGGCCGAGCGCGTGCTGCTCGCGAGCGGTATCGCGATCCTCGTGCTCGCCCAGTGGCTGGTGATCGAGGCCGGAACGCTCGGACATCTGCCGCTGACCGGCATCGTCGTGCCGTTCGTATCGGCGGGACGCACCAACATGGCGGTGTTCGTGATCCTCGCCGCGTTTGTCACACGTCTCGCGCTCGACGCGCGTGCACGTGCTCCGTCGACCGAGCTCGCAGAGCTCCACGGTGCCACCCGCGGCGTGCATTGGTTCGCGATCATCGCGATCGGGGCGGCGCTCGCGGCGAGCCTGTTTGCTGCGCTCGTCGACCGCCCACACACGCTCGCGCGCGGCATCGCGATGCGGCTCGCCGATGGCACCCGCATCGTGCGCAAGAATCCGCGCCTCGTCGTGTTCGCCGAACGCGTGCGACGCGGATCGATCGTCGACCGCAACGGCGACCCACTCGCGATCTCGACCGCGAAGGGCCGTACGTATCCGCTCGGCGCGGCGCTCGGGACGTTGCTCGGCGTCGATCATGCGGATCGACTGTTGCCCCCGTGGGCTCTCGAGCGTCGGTTCGACGACAAGCTGCGTGGCTACCGCGACCTCGAGGGCTTCGTGCCGCTGATCGACCTCGCCCCTGCCGCGCGAGAGAAGGCGCTCGCCGCGCGCGACGCAGACATCGGCTCGCGTAGCGTGCGCATCTCGATCGACGCGAAGCTGCAGGCGAAGGCCGCACAGCTCGCCCAGATCGTCGTCGCGCGCGGCAAGCTCGCCGCCGCCGCCGTCGTGATCGATGTCGACACCGGGCAGATCCTCGCGCGCGTGCAGGCGCCCGACTACGACCCCGCCGCACCGCACTTCGACACCCAGAAGCGCGGTGCGTACGGCGCGTGGGGCGACAAGACCGGCCTTCACGGGATGTTCCAGTCGGGGTCCGTCGGCAAGCTATTCACAGCGCTCGCGGCAGCACGCGCGGACATGACCGGCGAGCGCTACACGTGCAGCGAGAGTGACGCGCAGGGGTCGCTCTACATGCAGAAGGGCTGGCCCAAGCCGATCCACGATCATTCCGGCGATCGTCCGCACGGTGAACCGGATCTCGTCGAAGCGATCGCGGTCAGCTGCAACGTCTACTTCGCGCAGCTCGGACTCGCTCTCGGTCCCGCGCCCTTCGCGGCACTGCGCGACGCTGGCCTCGACGCGGGCTACTCGCAGCACCTCGATGCGGGACCCGCGGGGTCGCGCCAGCTCGCGTCGACAGCATTCGGCCAAGGCGCGATGGTGATGAGCGTTATGCAAGCCGCGCGAATGACCGCGGCGATCGCCGGTGGCGGTCACTACATCACGTGCCCGCTCGAGCTCGACGCGAAGTGCACGACCGTCTCGCTGATCGACAAGCCGGATGCACTGCGTCCGCTGATAGCGGGGATGCGTCGCGTCGTCACGGCCGGCACGGGCGCGCGGCTGACATCGCCTGCGGGCGTGCGCGTCTACGGCAAGACCGGCACCGCTGACGTGCGCGGCTTCACTGGCGAGCAGCCGTGGGGAATCGCGCCGAAGCAGGTCGCCGCGCCGCACTCGTGGTTTGTCGCATTCGCGGAGCCGGCGAGCGCCGCCGAAGGCGAGCCGATCGTCGCGGGGCGCCTCGCGATCGCAGTCGTCGTGCCACGTGGTGGCACGGGAGCGTCTGCCGCGGGCCCCCTCGCGATGCAGATTCTCGACGCTGCCCACGCCCTCGGGTACTTGCAATGAGAGATCGAGCTGACTCTCCGACGGTGTGCCTTGCCCACCTACCCGGGGCCCGGTCATGATCTCGGCTGTGCCGGACGAGACTCAGCATGTGCCCGACGGTCCGCTCGTCGAAAAGTCGTTACCGGCTGGCGACGACAGTCAATCGCAAGGGCCGGCTTTGCCGGCCCGCGCAGCGGCGCCGAAGGCGACGCGGAGTCAATCGTTCGGTCGCTATCGAGCATCGTCGACGCTCGGTGCAGGCGCGATGGGGACGGTCTACCTCGCGCACGATGACATGCTCGGCCGTGACGTCGCGATCAAGACACTGACCGCGAGCGGCGAGCTCGGCGTTCGCGAACGCTTCATCCGCGAGGCGCGCGCGATCGGTGCCGTTCATCATCCGAACATCCTCGCGGTCCACGACGTCGGCGAGCAGGGCACCACGCCATTTCTGGTCATGGAGCTCGCGGCCGGTGGGTCGTTGCGCGAGCGCATCAAGGGGCAAGGGCCGCTGCCGGCCGAGACCGTGCGCGAGATCGGTATCCACATTGCGCGCGCGCTCGCAGCCGCGCACGCCGCGGGGATCATCCACCGCGACATCAAGCCCGCGAACATCCTGTGCTCCACGCCGGTCGGTCATCCGCCGCTGTGGAAGCTCGCCGACTTCGGTATCGCGCACGTCCCCGATTCGACGCTGACGATGACGGGCCAGTTCCTCGGCTCGCCGTCGTACGCAGCACCTGAATCGCTGCGTGCGGGTCAGTTCAGCGCGGCGTCCGACGTCTACGGCCTCGGCGCGACGCTGTACGAGGCGCTCGCCGGCTCACCGCCGCACGGCGACCACGACATTCAGTCGCTCGTGCGCAAGCTCGAGCACGACGCGCCGCCGCTGCAGCAGAAGATCCCGACCGCACCGCGCGCACTCGCGGATCCGATCATGGCTGCGCTCGCAACCGATCCCACGAAGCGTCCGAGCGCCGAGGAGCTCGCGCGCGCGCTCGCACAACAAGACGACGTCGTCGCCGCGCCGCTCCCGATCGCACCTGCCGCCACGATAACCGGTGGACCTTCGATGAAGCTCCTCGCGGTCGGGCTGCTCGCGATCGCTGCGCTCGCGCTGATTCTGGCGCTGCGCGAAGGGTCGTCGACCACGAACCCGGGCAACCTCGCGGCACCGGGTGGGCCGTTGACGCCCGTCGCGGCCCCGGTGGGCGCGCCCGACGGCGAGCAGCCGACCCCGCAGTTCGTCGATCAAAACGGGAACCCCGTCGACGAGGAGACCGCGAAGCAGATCCTCGAGCAGATGGAGGAAGATGCCCGCGACTCCGCCGAACACCCGGGCAGGGGGCGCCACGGCAAAAAGAAGAAGGACGACTGATCCTCGACGTGGTGCGACTTCTCGAAAGGATCCCGGGGGCCGAGATCGATGCCGCAAGGCAACGCGTGATCCGTACGGTCGGCATGTTGAGTCGCCTGTGCCGGTGATCGTGGACGAGCACGTGCACGTGCCACGAGGACGTGCACGTGTAGCTCACCCTATCCGATCGAACACACACCGCTTTCTGCCGACACAGTAGT
>JAYVWH010001280.1:0-1728 GCA_043786265.1 Kofleriaceae bacterium
GTGGTCCGCATCGCGATCCCGCTGCTGATCTACTTCGTCGTGATGTTTGTGGTGTCGTTCGCGCTCAGCAAGCGTGCTGGCGCCGACTACGAGCAGACGGCAACGCTCTCGTTCACCGCCGCATCGAACAACTTCGAGCTCGCGATTGCTGTCGCTGTCGCGACGTTTGGCATCCACAGCGGCGTCGCATTCGCTGCGGTGATCGGGCCGCTCGTCGAAGTGCCAGTCATGTTAGGTCTCGTGCACGCGGCGCTCTGGGCGCAGCGTCGCTACTTCAACGTTCAGCGCATTGGTTAGTTCCGGCAATTACACCGTGACGATTCCTTGCGTCCTTTCGGACCGAGCCCCGTCTTCCCGCACAGGAGAAACAAATGAGTGACCTCACCGCTGACAAGACCCGCGACATGGTTCGCGATCAGCCGTGCGCGGGACAACGCACGCAAGGTCGAAGCGGAGAACGTCGAGTTCCGGCTCGGCGAGATCGAGCATCTTCCGATCGCGGACGGCACGGTCGACGCCATTATGTCCAACTGCGTGATCAACCTGTCGCCCGAGAAGGAGGCCGTGTTCAGCGAAGCACACCGTGTCCTCAAGCCGGGCGGTCGGCTCGCGATCAGCGACGTGGTCGCGATCGCGAAGATTCCGCCGGAGCTGCAGACGCAAGCCGCTGCGCTAGCCGGCTGCATCTCGGGTGCGAGCCCGCTCGAAGAGCTGAAGCAGACGCTCGCCAAGGTGGGCTTCGTCGATATCCAGGTCACTATCGCGCCCCGCAGCGCCGAGATCGTCGAGTCGTGGCTCGAGGGCGCGAGCAAGTTCATCGCGTCAGCCACGATCGAAGCGCGTCGCGCGAGCGCAAAGAGCTGCTGCGCGTGACCGCTACCGCGGTGCCGAGCGGATGTCGCCGCGCAGCTTCGGCCGTTCGTCGCGCATCGTGTGCGACCGAGCGACCTAGACGACGTCGTGCAAGACGTCCTCGGGCGCATGCACCGCGGTCTTCCCGATCTCCGCGATGAGAATCGGCGGAGGAGGCGTAATCGTTCGTGATCATCGCGGTGGAGGTCCGGTCGTCGTGCGAAGCGGACCCGCGCGGTCACGCGTGACGCACGTAAGGGTCTCTGGCGGACGTTACGTATTTCCAGGGAGGTAGGCCGGCGAATCCTCGATCACGACGAGTTGCAGTGACTCGCCAAATTGCGGCGCGGCCAGACCGACACCGGGCGCCGCGCGCATCGTGTCGCGCATGTCGGCGATCAACTGCTGGATGCGAGCCGAGGCCAGCTCCTCGGGCGGGAGCGCACGCGCCAGTTGCCGCAGCACGGGATCGCCGACCTGAACGATGTCGAGTATGGCCATTGGTAGAGCTAACCTTCTTCCGTCTTGCGACGGTTGTGAGTAAGACCCCGTTCAAACCGTGCGTACGGAGGCGCGGGAGCAGCTCTCGGTCGGTGCGATTCGGCGTCGCGCGTATCCAAATTCATCGCTGGCTTGGCCGATTCGGGATCGACGAAATCGTCGTTAGGGAAATGTCGTTTCGTACACCGCGACTCCTGAGAAGTCGGCTCGACCGTAGTAGGTCCATAAGCCCACCTTCGCCATCTCGACGTCTGTCGGATCTGATTGAATCGTGATCCGGTTGGTCAGGTCGCTTGGCGAAACGTCGGCGCCTTGACCCGAGAGCTGAACGAGCTCGCCGAGACGCTCGGCAGCGCAGCGAAGCGTGACGCTCGA
>JAYVWH010001281.1:0-2030 GCA_043786265.1 Kofleriaceae bacterium
TGTTATCGTCCTCGGCTTGCTCGCCGCGGCGCGCAGCGGCAGCGAGCCATTGATCTGGAGTCTGGTCTTCTTGCAGTACTCGATCGCTTCGCTTTACACCCCGGCCGCCGAGGCGCTGTTACCACGGCTGACCGCGGGGGGCGACGAGATCAAGACAGCCAACGCGCTGTTCACCACCGTGTTTACGGGCGCCGGCGCGCTCGGGTCGATGCTCGGAGGTGCTGCGGTCGCGGCGTGGGGGATCGACGTCGCGTTCGTCGTTGACGCGGCGACGTTCGTGCTCTCTGCCGGGCTGGTCCGGGGCATCGCTGCGGACCATGGCCGGGCGGCGCCCGCCAGCGACGTCGAACCGGGCATCGTGGTGCCGCGGCCTCACCTATGGGCGCATCTGCGAAGCGAGCCGCGCGCGACGGCAGCGATCCTCGCGGTCCTCGGGGTCGGCATCCCGGCCGGTTTACTGTGGCTCGCGGTCGTCGCGCTCGGCCAGCGAATCGAACCGATGGGCGAACAGGGCGCGCTCTCCATAGGCATCCTGAACGCGGTGACTTGGATCGGCGGAATGATCGGATCGGCCACGTTTAACGAATGGTTTGCGGGCGCCGACGACATCGCGCAGGCACGTGGCTGCCTCAAGCTCACCGTGATCCGATGCGTTGCCCTCGTCGGAATCGGAATAACGCCGTTCCTTGGCCCGATGATCGGAGCGCCCCTGACGTTCGCTTTCGCGGTTGTCGCGCTCGGCTGTTTCTCGCTGCCGGGCGGCGCGTTGTGGGTCGCTGGCGCTAACTTTGCGACAAGCTATACTCCCGACCACATGCGAGGGCGCGTATTCGCGGTGCTCAACGCAGTGTGGCTAGCCGGCCAAGCTATCGCTGTGTTCGCGGCGACCCAGGCGATGGGTCACGGAATCTCGCTGAGCACGATCTGCTTTAGTGTTGCTGGCCTCGTCGTCGTGATGGGCTTGGTCTGGCTTGTCTACATCGCACGCTGGCCGATGTGGGCGAGCCGCTTCGCTGCCCGTCAGTCCGCGACGACGTCGTAGAAGTCCGCGAGCTCGAGTGTACGCAACTGTTGATGGTCGCGCTCGATCACCTCGGGATCGGGATGGATCAGGTCGATAAAACCCGGTATCGACATCAGGTCGGTCGTCTCGACAATCCTTTGTCCCGGCTCGACGTACAACTTGAGCTTGTAGAACGACGGCATCGCCCTGATGTCGTCGAGCCTCGGCAGGGAACGCAAAAGTCCGGAGCGCGGACAAATCAGCTCGACGCGCTGCAGTTGCTCGTGCAGTACGTACGGCGCAGCAGCGAGCTCGTAGAATTTAGCAGGTGCGAGGTATGCATCGAGCGTGGCAGTGACCTGACTGAAGCCCATCACCTTCTCGCACAGGGGCTGCGGGCTCTGCCCGTGCATGCGCGCGGCGATCTCGATCAGGATCGGGCCGTTCTCCGTTAGCATCAGCTCGCAGTGCGACGGCCCGAACCGAATCGCGAGCGCGTCGAGGATCGACGTCACGTATTCGACCATCGCGTCCTGGACCTCGCCCTGGGACGGTAGCAGCACACCGCGGTCGTAGACCGGCCGGCCGCCGCGTACCTTGTCGACGCGCCAGATGTCGGTGACGTAATGGCGGCCGTCACACGAGACGTGGTTGACGATGTATTCAGTGCCCTCGACCTTGGTCTGGACCACCGCGCCGCGGTTGATCTCGCCGAACGTATTAGGCTTCGCCATGATCGCGTCGAACGCGTTCCGCGCCTGCTCGAGCGTCGTGCAGATGAACACGTGGTCGGTCCCGCTACTCATTGGCGGCTTCACGACGACTGGCAGGTGTGCAGCCACCCAGGTCTCGATCTCATCCCAGCGACTGCCGAACTGGGTTGGGATCGCGCGCACACCGGCAGCATCAACCGAACGCTGCATCGCGAACTTGTCGCGGCGCGCCAGGCTCAGCGCGGTGTGTCCTGATCAGCACAGCGAGCTCGCCGGGTTCCCAGCCCGTGACTCATCCGTTTCTGACCGCGACG
>JAYVWH010001282.1:0-7888 GCA_043786265.1 Kofleriaceae bacterium
CCCCCGCGGTGATCGCGCACGACAACGCCACCATTGCTGTGACCGCGGCCACCGCCTCCGCCGTGCCCACGTCCACGACCCGCATATGCCGCGCCGCCGAGCATCATGCAGAGAGCCACTGCCATTCCAAGAGTGCGTTTCATCCTTCGACCGTAGCGCAGGGACATGTCGCACTCGTGGACAAGCGACCGATCATTCGATCTCTGCCTGTCATGAGCGTGCCGCAGCTAACACTCCAGCGATCGCCGCTGGGAGTTACGTCACATCGAGGATGGCAGCGACGACTTGCTTGAGCGAGCGGCCACTCGTGTCGATCGTGCGATCGGCACGTGCGTACAGCTTGCTGCGTGCGGCGAGCAGCGCGCGCAGCTCCTCGAACGCGTGCGGATTTTCGGCCATCGGCCGCTGATCACCCTGCGCAACGACGCGATTCCAATGATCCTCGGGCGTCGCGCGCAACCAGACCGTACGGGCTCGCGCGCCGAGCAGCGCGTAGTTCGTCGGGTCGTTGACGATCGAGCCGCCCGTCGCGAGCACCATCGCCACGTGCTCCGCGAGTAGCCGCGTGAGCACCTCCCGTTCGACGCGCCGGTAATAAGCCTCGCCGTGCAGCGTGAACACGTCGCCCAGCGGCAGACCGGCAGCGGCCTCGATCTCCTGATCGACCTCGACAAACCGGATCCCGAGCTTGCGTGCGAGTACCGCACCGACCGCCGACTTGCCGGCACCGCGCACACCGAGTAGCGCGATCGGCTGGACCGCTGTGGGCGCCTTCGCAGGCGCGAGCAGCGTGGCAGGTGTCGTGCCGAGAGCATGAGCGACCTCCGCAAACCGCCGCAGCGAGATGTTGCCGTCCCCGGTCTCGAGCTGGGCGAGGAACCGCTCGGACACCCCGCTCGCAGCCGCGAGCTCGCGACGCGACCACCCTCGACGTTCGCGCTGCGAACGCACCGTCGATCCGACGGTTTCGAGGAACGTCATGCAGGCAATATAGTGCATGACGATGATGCGTGACAAGCAGTAAATTGCTTGATAGACGATCGGGATGGACCCGACGAGCTTCGAGACCCACCCGACCCGCTACAAGCACTGGCGGCTCACGACCTCAGGGGACACCGCGTCGCTCGTGATGGCCGTCGATGGTGACCACCCGTTCCGCCCGGGCTACGAGCTCAAGCTCAACTCGTACGACCTGTCGGTCGACATCGAGCTTGCCGATGCGATCCAGCGCTTGCGCTTCGAGCATCCCGAGGTCAAGTGCGTCGTGGTCACGGCCGACCTCGACCGCGTGTTCTGCTCGGGCGCCAACATCTACATGCTTGGCCTGTCGACCCACTCGTTCAAGGTGAACTTCTGCAAGTTCACGAACGAGACCCGCCTCTATCTCGAGGACGCTTCCGCGAACAGCGGCCTCGCGTCGCTCGCGGCGTGCAAGGGCACCACGGCGGGCGGCGGCTACGAGCTCGCACTCGCCTGCGACGAGACGATGCTGGTCGACGACGGCAACTCCGCGGTCAGCTTCCCCGAGACGCCGCTTCTCGCCGTACTGCCGGGCACCGGCGGCCTGACTCGCCTGGTGGACAAGCGAAAAGTCCGCCGCGATCGCGCCGACGTATTCTGCACGGTCGCAGAAGGCATCAAGGGCAAGCGCGCGAAGGACTGGGGCCTCGTCGATCACCTCGTGTCGCGCACGAAGTGGAACGAAGCTGTCGCCGCGCGCGCGAAGGAGCTCGCCGCGAAGCAGACCGTGACCCGCGGCCCGGCGTTCGAGCTGCCAGCACTCGGCGCCAAGATCACGCCCGACAAGATCTCGTACAAGTTCGTCGAGCTGTCGTTCGACGTCGCGGCGCGCACGGCCAACCTGCTCGTCAAAGGCCCGACGACCCCCGACATCTTCGATGGCGGCGACGAGCCCTGGTCTCTACGCGCATTCCGGGAGCTCGACGACGCGCTGCTCCGGCTGCGCTTCGACTATCCGGAGACGAACGTCGTCACCGTGCGCACATCGGGCAAGCGCGAATTCGTGCAGGTGTGTGACGACAAGCTCGCGAAGGAGAGCTCCGGATTCGCGCGCGAGATCCGTCTGCTGCAGCGCCGCGTGCTCAAGCGCTACGACAACACGGCGCGTAGCCTCTACGCCGTCGCAGACACCGCCGACTCGTGCTTCGTGGGCTCGCTGCTCGAGCTCGCGCTCGGCGCCGATCGCTTCTACATGCAGATCGACGGCGACGAGGAGATCGCGGTCGCGCTGTCCGCAGCGAACGCCGGCTTCATGACCACGTCGACGGGCTTGTCGCGTCTCGAGTCGCGCTTCTACGGCGAGCCGTCGCGCGTCCCCAAGATTTTCGCCCGTGGCGCCGAAGGCCCGATCGGGAGCGCGGAAGCCGAGCAGATCGGCCTCGCCACCGTCGCTGCCGACGACATCGACTTTGCCGACGAGCTGCGCATCGCGATCGAAGAGCGAGCATCGCTGTCGCCGGATGCACTCACGGGGATGGAGGCGTCGCTCCGCTTCGTCGGCCCCGAGACGATCGAGACGAAGATCTTCGGACGCCTGTCCGCCTGGCAGAACTGGATCTTCACGCGCCCCAACTCGACCGGTCAGCACGGCGCACTGACTTTGTATGGCCAGCCCGAACGCCCGCAGTTCCAGTGGAAGAGGACTTAACCGTGAGCTCCATCCTTAACGACGAGAAGATCCCGAACAACGTCAACCTCGGCAGCGACAAGCGCCTCCAGCGCGCACTCGAAGCGTGGCAGCCGAAGTTCATCGACTGGTGGAAGGACATGGGCCCGGTCGGCTGGCAGGAGCGCGACATCTACCTGCGCACTGCGATCTCCGTAGAGTCGAATGGTTGGGCGCACTTCGATTACGTGAAGATGCCGGACTACCGCTGGGGCATCTTCCTCGAGCCCAAGGACCCCAACCGCGTCCACGGCTTCGGCGACAACATGGGCCAACCGGTGTGGGACGAAGTCCCGGGCGAGTTCCGCAACTCGCTGCGCCGCCTCGTCGTCACGCAGGGGGACACCGAGCCCGCGTCGGTCGAGCAGCAGCGCGACCTCGGCGCGACCGCACCGTCGCTCTACGATCTGCGCAACCTGTTTCAAGTCAACGTCGAGGAAGGCCGCCACCTCTGGGCGATGGTCTACCTGCTTCACACCTACTTCGGCCGCGACGGCCGTGAGGAGGCGGAGGAGCTGCTGATGCGCCGCTCGGGCGATCAGGACAAGCCGCGCATCCTCGGCGCGTTCAACGAGCCGACGAGCCACTGGCTCTCGTTCTTCATGTTCACGATGTTCACGGACCGCGACGGCAAGTACCAGCTCGCCGCGCTCGCCGAGTCTGGCTTCGATCCGCTCGCGCGCACGTGCCGCTTCATGCTGACCGAGGAAGCGCACCACATGTTCGTGGGCGAGTCCGGGGTGCAGCGCGTCGTCAAGCGCGCGTGCGAGCTGATGAAGGAGCACGGCGGTGACGTCCGCGCGCTCGGTGGTGTCGACCTACCGACCGTCCAGAAATATTTGCATCTCTGGTACACGCTGTCGCTTGACCTGTTCGGTGGCGAAGTGTCCTCGAACGCAGCCGATGCATTCGCGGCGGGCCTCAAGGGTCGCTACAAGGAAGACCGCTACGAGGAGCACAAGCTGATCGGCTCGCACTTCGCGATGGACGTGCTGCGCGAGGGCAAGGTCGTCCACGAGGACGTGCCGATGCGCACCGCGCTCAACGAGGTGCTACGCACCGAGTACATCAAGGATTGCCAGCGCGGCGTCGATCGCTGGAACAAGACGATCAAGGACGAAGGCATCACGTTCGAGCTCACGCTGCCGTCGCACAAGTTCCACCGTCAGATCGGCATGTGGAGCGGCCTGCGCTTCTCGCCGGCGGGCGAGATCCTCGACCAAGCGACGTGGGACGCGCGTCACGGCGAGTGGCTGCCAACCGACGCCGACGAGACCTATATCAAGAGCCTGATGAAGCCGAGCTTCGAGCCCGGCAAGATGGCGAGCTGGATTGCGCCGCCGGCAAAAGGCATCAACGGCTTGCCGGGTGACTTCGTCTACGTGAAGCCGTAGCTTCACGCGTTGTTCACGAGGCGGTGAGAAATGTCAGTTCGCATCGTCAGTTGCCACGCCACTGACACCTGACCGCCCTATCGCTCCGCGCACTTGCGGGTGGTCCGCCGGTTGCTCTATCCGCAGGCATGTCGAAGTTGCTCGCGGGTTGTGCCGCTCTGATGACTCTGACTGCGACCGCGGCAACGGCGGCGGCAGAATCGTTCAATGCGACCGCCGAGCGAGCCCCGTCGCATGGGTACCTCGGCGTTGGCGCGTCGATCGGCCTCGTGCGCGCGATCTCGGGCGGGATGTACGTCGACGGTGGCAAACGCATCGGCACGTCTCCGCTGTTCGTGCATGGCCAGATGACCGGCGGCAAGAGCGGCAGCGACGGGTCGTTCGTCCAGCTGCGCGCCGGCGTGGAGGCCCGGGGCTGCGTATTCCGCGACATGGCCTGCGTGTTCGGTGGGGCTGACGCGGGCTACCAGCGCGATCGCATGGTCGACGACGGTTTGTTTGATGGCGAGATGACGTCCGTCGACGCGCACGACGTGATCTTCGCACCGCGCGCGGGATTCGAGCTGGGCAACAAGATTCGCCTGCGCGCATCGACCGAGCTGCTGATGTACCAGCGCGTGAACGGCGGGGATGAGACCGAGACATGGATGAACCACGGAACAGGCATTGCCGCGACACTCGCCGTCGCCGGCGTCTTCTAGAGCCCGTCCAAAAAATGATCCGGGCTCTACGGGTTGGGGCCGAGGTAGGGGGAAATGACGCGGCGAAGCCGTGCACCGAACTAGTCGTCATCGTTGACGAGCTCGACCGTCGGACGGATCGCCTCGGGCAGCGGTGCCGGGATGCGCGCCTCGTAGTCGAGCCACACGCGGCGATCCTCGCGACAATCGTACGTGCGGCACGTCGCCGGTCGATACTCGTATGCGATGCACGCACCGGTCGCGTCCATGCACGCGCAGCGCTTGGTCGCCGGATCACGCGGCAGCATGTACGGTTGATCGATCACGAACGGCAGCTTGCGCTCGCGCAGATCCTGCTTCGACAGCATCACGTCGAACGAGCAGCAGCGAGCGCCGCACAGTGGGATGCGCGCGACGCAGTCGATGTCGGGACTGTCCACGGTGTACTTGTCGTCGACCAGCGACAGCCGGACCTTGGTGCCGCGATCGGCCTGGATTTTCTTCGCTAGCTTGCGGAAGCTGTCGGGAACCTGGCCGCGCAGGATCAGTGCATCGAGTAGCCACTCGAAGCGGCGCGATGCCTCGTCGGCGTCGGGCAGCTGCGGCAGCTCTGCCGCGAGCTTCTCCATGATCGCGAGCAGGTCGGGCGGAAGCTCGGTTGGATCGTCGGGCACGGGCGGTGAGCGTAACCCGAACGGGCTCAGAACCGGCGGCCGAGCGCGAGGCCACCGCCACCACGGTGCACCGTCGGCGCGAGCAGCGTTTGCTCTGCCTTGTGTCGATCGTAGCGGCCCGAGATGTAGAGCACCCCGCTCGTGATCAGCGCGGCGCCGCCGGCTGCGAGGAACAGCATCTCGCGCGTGTACGCAGTGTGCTCGCGTGCGGCGAGTACGTTCTGGTCGACGCCGGCCACGTTGTCGTCCTGCTGATTTCGAAAGTCGATGACCTGGTTGCCCTCGTAAAGAGCGAGCCCGAACAGCGCGATGGTACCGGCGAGGCCGGTCAGCCCGGCGACCTCACGCTTCGTGATGGGTGGGACGCGGAGGACCGGGTTCGGCTCGCTATAGGTGAGAACAGCCGCTGGTCGCGTGGCAGGCTGGCGCCACGAGCACGCGTCGTGATCGCTCTGCGTCGCGTTACCGAGCTGTGCAGAGAGGGCGAGCGCATTCGTGGACGCCTCGTCGGCGAGGTCGCCCGCTGCATCGACATAGAGGTACGAGCAGAAGTAGGACAGGGCCTCGCGCGCGTCACCGGCAGCGCGGAATTCGCGGGCGATGCGAATGAGCAGCGCCGGATCGCTCTCGCGCTCGTATGCCTTCCGATACTGCGCGATCGCCGCTGCGTGGTCGGCGTGTGCGGTGATGGTCGCTGCGCACAGCGACGCTACGATGAAGAGCCCCAGCTTCATGGACCACCATTGTAGGCCACGAGGTGTGCGCCCAGTGACGAATCGTCGTCGGGAAATCTCGGACGGGAGATCGCTCAGGGCTGCGAGTCGAGCGCCCAGCCGCACAGCTTGTACAGCATGCGGGCGCCGACGTTGGCATCCCACTCGTCACCTTCGGGGCCAGGCACGACCTCGTTGAGATCGAATCCGACGATCGTGCGGCCGCTCTCGGCCACGCGTTTGACGAGGTGGGCCGCCTGCTGGAACGACAAGCCGCCCGGGACCGGCGTGCCGGTACTCGGGCACAGCTTTGGATCGAGACCGTCGATGTCGAACGACACGTACACGCGCTGTGGCAGCTCGGCGACGATCGAATCGCAGATCGCGCGCCATGTCTCGCCGGCAAAGCCGCGCTCGGCGAGCTGCGCGTCGTAGTGAACGATGACGCGGCCACCGGACGCGGCTGCGAAGTCGACCTCGCCCTTCGCGAAGTCGCGAATGCCAACCTGCACGAGCTTGCTGACGTTGGCGATCTTGCGGACAACATTGAACATGATCGACGCGTGCGACCACTCGAAGCCCTCGTAGGCCTCGCGCAGGTCCGAGTGCGCATCGACATGAAGGACGCCGAGATCCGGATGACTCTCCGCGACCCGCGCGATCGCACCGAACGGCACCGAGTGGTCGCCGCCGAGCACGCCGACGAGCTTGCCTTCGCGTAGGTAGCGATCGACCGTCTCGTAGACGTGGCGATTGAGCCGTGCGCCCGCTTCGTTGACGCGCGCAAGTGCGGCGACGAGCTCGGGGTCGCCATCGATGCGGCCGCCGAGCTCGATGATGCGCTCGGCATCGGCGCGCGCCTCGACGTTCCAGCGCATCACATCCTCGGGAATGTCGAGCATGGCGATACCAGCGCGCCACGGCTCGCCGAGGTCCGCATCGTAGAGATCAAGCTGGTGGCTCGCGGTGCGGATCGCGGCGGGACCGCGCGCGGTGCCGGGGCGGTACGACGTGGTCACGTCCCACGGCACGGGCACGATCACGAGGCGCGCTTCGTCGGGCGTCGTCGGGAGGCCGAACAGACCTGCGTCGGCCGCTGGTGCGGCGTCGGGATCGTGATCGGCCGTCGCCATCGGTGGCTACTCGCCGCCTTCGCAGGGGTCCGACGACTTGGTGGTCGGATCGTTCGGATCTGCAGGCGAGCTCACGTTCTTTTCGTCGTTGCTGCCCGCTGCCTTGCTGTCGGTGTCCGCACCTGCGCCGCTGTTCGACGGATTGGCGACGGACTTCTTCTTACCACCGCATGCGGCGAGCGAGACGACGAGGGCGATCAGGACGAGTGCATTGCGCATGTGCCGCATCCTACTTCTTGCGCGCGAGCAAGTCGCCGAACGTGCCGAGCTTGTTCGGGGCGCGCGGCGCCGCGGCGATATCCTCGGGGCTGCCGTCCTTGGAGTCGCCCATCGACAGCGACAGGCGCCGCTTGTCGTGATCGATCGACTTGACGGTTACTTCGACCTTCTGACCCTCGGCGACGATCTCCTTGGGGTGGTTGATCCGGCGGGCCGCGCCGAGCTCGCTGATGTGGATGAGTCCCTCGACACCAGGTGCGATCTCGACGAACGCGCCGAACGGCTGCAGCCGCGTGATCGTGCCCGCGACGCGCGAGCCCTCGTGGAGGTTCGCGGTCGATTCGCGCCACGGATCGTTCGCGAGCGTCTTGATGCTGAGGCTGATCCGC
>JAYVWH010001283.1:0-2011 GCA_043786265.1 Kofleriaceae bacterium
GACGGCGCACCGAAGCCCGAACGCGTCCCCGTGGGTGAGAGCCGAGTAGGGGATCACCGCAGAGCCCAGTCTTCAGGATCCACG
Source organism: Kofleriaceae bacterium (assembly GCA_043786265.1). GTDB lineage: Bacteria > Myxococcota_A > Polyangia > Haliangiales > Haliangiaceae > JABFXX01. The sequence goes on from JAYVWH010001283.1 coordinate 85, forward strand.
CCGACGCAAAAGTGATAGCTTGTCGACGTGGGAGGCCGTTCCGTGCTCGCCGCGATCGATGCTGGCTCCAATGCCATTCGCATCGTGATCGCCGAGCTAGGTGCAACGGAGCTGGTCCGCGTCGAGGCCGAGCGCATCCCCGTTCGTCTCGGTCACCATGCCTTCACGCGCGGCGAGCTCGACCCGGAAACGATCGATGCGGCGGTGGCCGCCTTCGTGCGCTTCCGCGAGCGGTTCGACGCCAATGGCGTCACGATCTATCGTGCCGTTGCCACGAGCGCCGTGCGGAACGCGTCCAACCGCGACGTCCTGCTCCACCGCCTCTACCACGAGGCCGGCATCGAGCTCGAAGTCATCGAGGGCGAGGAAGAGGCACGCCTCGTTCGCAAGGCGGTCATGCAGGCGTTCGGTAGCGCGCAGACAGCACCGAAGGCAATCCTCGATCTCGGTGGCGGTAGCCTCGAGGTCAACTTGCGCCAGGGTTCGGCGTGGCGTGGTCACTCGCTGCCGGTCGGCACGGTTCGCCTGCTCGAGACGTTCGGCCTCGATGGCCCGATCGCAGAGGCGGAAGCGGGAATGGTCCGTCGCTACACGGCCACCCTCGTCCAGACCATCGCACGCACCAACGGCCTGTCGGGCAGCACCGCTGCGATCACCGGCGGCAACGCCGAGGCGCTCGCGAAGATCTTGGTCCCCGCGGGTGGCCCGCAACCCATCTTCGATCTCGCGGACCTCGAGAAACTACTTCCCGACATCGTCGGAGCCACCGTCGATCAGCGGATGGAGAAGTTCGGCGTCAAGCGCGACCGCGCCGAGGTCCTCGGCATCGCTGCACTCGTGTTCGCGACCGTCGCCCGCCAGCTTGGCTTCGGCAAGCTGATCGCGCCGGGCGTCGGCGTCCGCGAGGGCGTGCTGATGGAGCTGGCGGAGACGGCGCGCGAGGAGCAAGCCCGCGCCGAAGGTGCACACGACAAGGCCCTGCTCACCGCGGCGCGCAGCTTCGCGAACCGCGTCGATCACGACACGACGCACGGCGAGCACGTTCGCGTTCTCGCGCGCGCGCTGTTCCATCAGCTGCGCGACGTCCACGGCATCCCCGATGATCGCGGCGTGCTCCTTGAAGTCGCTGCCCTGCTCCACGATGTCGGCGAGGTCGTGAACCAGCGCGGACACCACAAGCACAGCGAGTACATGATTCGCTGGGGCCGCATCCCCGGGCTCGACGACACCGGGCGCGAGATGGTCGGGCTCATGGCGCGTGCGCACCGCAAGGATGCGTCGCGGGCCAAGGAGATCATCAACGCCTCGACGCTGTCCAAGGAGCTGCGCGGCCAGCTGCGCAAGATGACGGCGCTGCTCCGCGTCGCTGACTCGCTCGACACCGATCATCGCTCGCGCGTCGAGCAGGTCGTGTGCACTCGCATGGGCGAAGCGATCGTGCTCGACCTCGTCGTCAAGGATGGCCCGTCGCGCGAGGATCCCCGACTGCTCCGCAAGGCCGACATGATGAAGGAGGAGCTCGGCCTCGACGTGCGCGTTACTGTCGCGCGCCCGGTCACGTTGGCTGCCACGACCGAGCCGAGCGCCTCGGGCGAGCTGCGAATCGTTCGCGACCGGATGCGCTAGTCCCTAAAGAAGCGCTCCACGCACGTTGAAGTCGCGGTTGCGAGCCGTCGGATCGCAGGCGGAGATCGGGCGTCGGGTTGGTCCCGTCGTCGTCGCGCACCTCACCGTGTCGATCCGACTGACTCCTTTTTTGGGTTGGTGGTTGAGCGAGCGGACCTGCCCGAGCAAGAGTGCGTCGGGAGGCTGCCGGCGTTTTACAACGCGTCGAGGAGCCGGAAGAAGATCGGGAAGTCAGGGCGCCACGCCAACAGGCGATAGATGAGTTGTCGGCCGGTTCGCAGGATCTGGGTTGGTACGAGAA
>JAYVWH010001284.1:0-3635 GCA_043786265.1 Kofleriaceae bacterium
ATGTGGATCGGCTCGGGGTCGCCGGCGCGCTTGTAGGTACACACGCCGAGTCCGACGTTGATCGCACCGATCAGCACCATGCCGCCGGTCACCGGCAACCAGTAGCGGACGTGCTTCTTCGAGAACGGCGCCGCGCGGTCCTTCGACACGCTGTGCTTCTAGCACGCTAAGGCGTCAGGCCGTAGTCGGACCGGACGAACACGCGATCGGTGCCGTCGGCGGGGATTCCCGTGGGGAAATCTGCCGCTCCGACCGACGACGTCATCGCGGTGACCGAGCCAACGATCGGTGCGCTGCCGAGCTCGAAGGAGTCCTTCCACCCGGTCAGGCCTGACAGGTCCGGCATGACGTACGCAGGCGATGCACCGGTGACGCCGGGGGACAGGTACGCGGACCACGTGGTCGTGCATGTCACGCCGCCCGAGCAGCTGCTCTGCTGCATCGCATTCCACAGATAGCCGATCGCGTCGGGATAGACAGGCCACACGGTCTCCAGCGTGACGTACGGCATCTTGGTCGCGACCGTCGTCGTCGCGTCGCCGAGGGGGGTAGGAGAGACATACGTCTGGTCGCCCGGCGTGGTCGTCGCGTGTGTGAGCGTGGCGCCGCCACCGTCACGGGTCACCGCGATCGACTCGTCGTAGATGTCCGTCGCGCGCATCTGCCCCGCCGCGAGTGCGTCGGTCTCCCAGTTCTGCGCCTCGCGGACGAGCGAAGCGGTGGTGCCATTCGCGGTGTACAGGGTGGTGCTCGCGACGACCCGCGCGTTCATTGGCGCGGCGGAGGCGTCGACGGTGTAGAAGCTCGTCACATCGGAGGTGGAGAAATCGATGGAGTGCATGGTGGCCGCCGTCACTGCGAGGTCGCGAACCACCACGGTTTCGTCGACGTAGTAGTCGCCGTTGCCCGCGGGAACAACATGGCTGACCACGAGGTCGCGCGTTCCCGCCGGCACCTGCATCGAGAAGTTGCCGGTCTGGTTACCGACGAACGTGGTGCGGCCCCCGAACTGGACGACGATCACACCGCCCGTCGGCCGGTTGTTCACGTTGCCAGACAACGTCACCCCGCCGACCGCCCGATCGCTGCAGCGTGCCGGAACATCGAGCGTCAGCTCGGTGCGCTCGCCGACCGCGAAGTGCGCCGCGGTCACCGAGCGCTGCTGGCTTGCCTGATTGCCTGCAACGTTGCCGATGCATGCGTACGCGACGGCGTAGCTAGGCGCGTTGATCATGAACGAGTACGTATCGCCGGCGGGCGCCGGCGCGAGCTGCCATGCCGCGTTGCCGTCCTGATAGGCGACCAGGAACGAGAAGGGCGCGGCGTTGTTCGGGCGGTTCGTGAGGGTCAGCTTGACGGTGCGGGCACTGGCCGTCCCACCATCACCGTCGCCTCCAGTGCCAGCATCCGTGTCCGTGCCGTTCCCGCCGTCGGGACCATTCCCGGAGGTAGAGCCACCGCAGCCAAGTGCGAAAGCCGTCACAAGCACCAGGAACTGCTTCATGGGCTCTACATACCCCCAGCGGGCTCCGGCTGGCTACGACGAAGATTCCGTGTAACGTCGCGCCCATGGGCCGCTGGCAGCGCTACTGGTTCGCCGAGGGTGGGCGCGCGGCGCTCGCGATCGTGCGGATCTGCGTCGCTGCGGCCGTGCTGCTGTCCCTGCTGCGCCTTGCGGGCACCCAGTCGCCGGTGGCAGCACAGGTCTACCGCCCCGTCGGGTTGTGGATGCTGCTCGGGCACGGGCAGCCGCCGGCGCCACTGGTCGCTGCGCTGTGGATCGCTGCGTGGACCAGCACAGGACTCATGCTGCTGGGGCTTGCGACCCGGGTGACCACGGCGGTCAGCTTCGTCAGCGCTGTCGCCCTCGTGTCGCTGTCGTTCGCGGCGAGCAAGACGTGGTCGCACCAGTACAACGTCGTGTTCATCGCGCAATGTGCTCTGCTCGGTTCGCGTGGGGGCGATGCATTGTCGCTCGACTGGTGGGTCCGCACCCGGCTGCGCCATCTGCCCGCGCTCGACGTGCCACGCGCGTACCAATGGTCACTCCGCCTCGTGCAGCTCGCCGTGGTGCTGATGTTCGCAGGCGCCGCGTTCCACAAGTTCGCGCATGGCCACTTCACGCTGCGCTGGGCACTGTCCGACAACCTGCGGCACCACCTGCTCGTGCGCTTCGATCTCGCCGGGCTGGAGCGGCCCGCGTTCGTCGACTGGCTGCTCGATGAGTCGTGGCGCTACCGCAGCGCCGCGCTGCTGAATATGATCACGCAAGCGGCGCCGCTCGTCGCGGTGTTCTGGTTCCGCCGACCTGCCGTGCGCGCACTCGCGGGCGCCATGTTTCTCACCGAGACGATTCTGCTCGGCGCCGTCGTCGATCTGTGGAACTTGCACTGGCTGCCGCTGGTCGCCGTCTTCATCGACTGGGAGTGGCTGATCGCAAGGGCCGGCTTTGCTGGCCCGCGCAGCGGCGCCGAAGGCGGCGTGGAGTCGATCGGCAAGCTGCGCGGCGCACCGGTGCCCCACGCCGCTACGCCCCAGGGCTGGCGTGCACCGCGGGCGACCCGCGTGTTCGTCCTCGCATTCGTCGCCTACGACCTCGTCACGGCTTTCGTACCGACGCTGGATCAGCGTCTCAACACGTATCCGTTCTCGAGCTTTCCGATGTTCGCCACGATCCGTGCCCGCGAGCCGTACAGCGAGCACCTGCCGTACTCGGTGGTCGGTGGTACGTACGAGGTGATCTCCGACGTGCCGCCCGACTACCGGGCCCAGCGCTGGCTCGATCATACTCACCGGACTCTGTACACGGTCCGAAATCCGGACGAGCTGCGCCGCCGTCTGCAAACCGTGCTCGAGCGGATGCAGTACTTCTACCCGAACTATCACGTCCACGGCCTCCGGCTGTGGGTGACGATCTTCGAGACCCCGGCGTATCCCGGCCCGGCCGAGCTGCAGCGTCATCCAATGGCACTACTCGGCGAGCTCCTGCCCGACGGCACGTTCCGCACGATGCTCGGCAAAGTCGTCCCCGACGGCGAGCACGCGTATGTCGAGGTCGCGCCGCGCAACGTCGCGCTCGCGCCGGAAGCGCAGCTCGTCTACTACCGCGACGACATCCCACAGAGCATCCCGGTGCCCGTGAAGCTCGCTGGCACACGGTTCGATGTCGCGTATCAGCCGTTGCCCGGCAACCCGCGCTATTTCGTCGTGCTCAATGCCGGACAGCCCTGGCTCGTGGCCAGCCACGAGACGTGGCGCTGGCAGTAGTCAGTACGTGATGAGATCGAAGTAGCTGAAGTGCCCGGCAGCGCACAGCAGCACTACCAGCGTGAGCCCGCGAATTCGCACGCCCAATCGTACCACTACGTTCGCGGCCCGAAGATCGCCGTTCCGATCCGGACGTGAGTTGCACCGCACGCGATGGCGACCTCGAAGTCGCCGCTCATGCCCATCGAGAGCACCGGCAGCGGCAGCCCGAGCGCGTCGACGAGCGTGTCGCGCAAGCGCCGCAGCGCTTCGAAGTATGGCCGGCTCTTCTCGTCGTCGTCGTCGGGCGGCGGCATCGTCATCAATCCGTCGAGGCGCACGTTGGGGATGGCGGCAATGCTGCGTGCAGTGGCGAGCGCGGTGTCGGC
>JAYVWH010001285.1:0-2507 GCA_043786265.1 Kofleriaceae bacterium
ACTCCCCGCAGGCGTCGACATCGGCTCGCACAGCTTCGGCGGGTACATCGGCGACGCCACGTACGTCGCGCACCACCCGGTGGTGCGGCTCGTGGTGCAGGCCCGCGGTCGCACCGGCGAGCTGATGGGGGTGATCGTGGCGAGCCTCGACCTCGGGTTCGTGCACGACGTGATCGCGGCGGCGCGGCTCGGCGAAGGAGCCCGCGTGATCGTCGTCGATGGCGAGGGTGTACCGGTGGCCACGAGCGACAACGCATACGGCGTGGCGTCGCTCGCGGGGCGCGATCCGGCGGTCGACCGCGCGCTCGCGTCGACGGTGGAGGGCACGCTCACCGCGAACGGCTGGGTGTCCGCGTATCGCAACCTGTCGAGCTACCAGTCGCTGCGCGGCGTGCGGTGGGCGATCATTCATCAGCAGCCCGAGGCGCAGGCCTACGCACTCGCCCGCCGTACCACGCGCGACACCGCGATCATCGGCATCTGTGCACTCGCGATCGCGCTCGCTCTCGGTGTGTTCTTCGCAACGCGCCTGACTCGCCCGCTCGAGCATCTCGTCGAACGCGCTGATGCGATCGCGGCTGGCCAGGCCACCGACGCGCCGCCGATCTCGGGCCCCGGCGAGATCGGCACGCTCGCCCAGTCCGTCGACGAGATGGCGAAACGGATCGCAGAGCGCGCCGAGCTCGCGTCCGCGCTCGCCCGTGGTGACCGGCTCGCGTCGGTCGGCGTGATGTCCGCCCAGGTCGCGCACGAGATCAACAACCCGCTGACGACCGTGCTCGGCTACGCGAAGCTGCTGCTCGAGGACAAGCCCGAGGGGCATCCCGATCGCAACGGGCTCGAGCTCATTGCCGACGAGGCCGAGCGAATGAAGAAGATCATCGGCGGCCTGCTCGAGTACGCGCGCGCGCCACGCCCGAGCGAACCGAGCTCGCAGATGGCGACCGGCTCGACGGCGCCGGGGTCATCCGAGCCATCCGCGGTCGTGCGTCACGTCGCTGCCCTCGTCGCACCGCAGCTGAAGAAAGCGCGCGCACAACTCGTGACCGAGGTCGCCGTGATGAAGCCGATCGCGATCGAGGCACACGCGCTCCAGCAGGTGCTCGTGAACCTCGTGCAGAACGCAGCGCAGGCGCTGACCGATGGCGGGACGATCACGATCGCGGCGAAGTCAGCTCCCGGCAACATCGCCACGCAGATCACCGTGACCGACAACGGCCCCGGCATCCCGGCAGGCGACCGCACGCGCGTGTTCGATCCGTTCTTCACGACGAAGGCGGCCGGCACCGGCACCGGTCTCGGACTCGCAGTGTGCCGTCACCTCGTTGCGACGGCGGGCGGGTCGATCGATGTCGGCGACGGCCCCGGTGGTAAAGGCGCCGAGTTCCGCGTCACGATTCCGAACGCCTAAGGCACTGTCCCGAAACCACAGCTCAGTCGTCGGTCTCCTGGTCGAGCTCGGAGGTCACGTAATGACTGGTCGCGCCGATCAGCTTCACGCCGCGCTCGAACGCCTGGCGATACGGGTTCGCACCGATGAATGCGGGCAAGAGCGAGTGGTGCACGTTGATGATGCGCGTCGGGAAGCGATCGACGAAGCCCGCTGACAAGATCTGCATGTAGCGCGCGAGCACGATCAACTCGACTTTCGCGGCGCGCAAGAGATCGATCACCTGCGCTTCCTGCTGCTGCTTGGTCGCGGCGCTCACCGGCAAGTGCCGGAACGGGATGTCGAAGTGCGCGGCGCAGTCGGCGGCATCGGGATGGTTCGAGATGATCATCGCGATCTCGCAGGGTGGTAGGTCCCCTGCGCGATAGCGCACGAGCAGATCGTAGAGGCAGTGTTCGTATTTCGAGACCAGGATCGCGACGCGCTTCTTGCGATCGCCATAGAGGCGGTAGTCCATCCCGTTCTGCTGGGTCACCGTGCGCACGCCGGCCTCGAACCGCTCGCGATCCGTCGAGAGCTGGCTCAAGTCGAAGCGGATCCGTTGGAACAGATTGCCGCCGCCGAGGTGCTGCGCCGAGTCGACGACGTGGACGCCGTGCTCCTCGAGAAGCTGCGCGAGCGCGGCATGTACACCACGCTTCTCGGGGCCAGCGACCATCAGCGTACCTATCGCGCCCTCCGTGCGAGAGCTACGAAGAGAGGACTTGCGTGCGCTGGTCGGCGTCGCGGAGATGTCGAGCGGTGACACCACCGACTCGTCACTCCAGGTGTTGCTCTTCGGACGCGGGGAATTGTTGATGACGGTCATAGACAACCTGGTTTGAAAATCTTCTTGCGACCTTCGAAGTAGAAGAGCGACGTGCAGTGCTCGGGCAGCTTGCCGTTGGTCGCGCCGAGCGGCCTGAGCGGCGACTCGCATAGCCATGGCGTCCGGCATGCGGACGCCGAGCGTCCGGTTCTCGGACATCCTGTCGTAACGTCTCGAACCGCCGCGAGTCGCCGCAGCGGACAAGGGTGGCATTGCACGCGCACCCGCGCGGGTCGTGCCCGGTACGCA
>JAYVWH010001286.1:0-3356 GCA_043786265.1 Kofleriaceae bacterium
AGCGACTCGACGATCGAGCCCTCGTCGTCGACCACCAAAACGATGCCGGCATCGGCGGGGACTGGGACGTCCTTCAGGGACGTCGGTTCGTCGGACGACGTCCCGCTACCGCCCTCGATCTGGGCGGCGGCGAACCGCCGGAAGGGGCTCTGAGCGGGGCGATGCCACATACCTGTGTGGTCATTAACAAGCTCTGGGCCATGTCTGATTCCAGCTATCTATCTGACTTTGCTGGATGATTTTGGTTGCGAGGACAGGGTTTCGTGCCATCGTGTCAGGTCCACGAGACACCCCTGCCAGAATGACAAAGGTCACCCGGTGCGCTTGCGGTCGGCGACCTGCATCTTGCGCGGGAGCTTGACCGTAAACGTCGTGCCTTCGCCGACCGTCGTGGCGCAGTCGATCGTGCCGCCGTGCCGCTCGACCAGCTCGTGAACGATCGACAAGCCCAGGCCCGTGCCTTCACCGACATCCTTGGTCGTGAAGAACGGATCCCAGATGCGCGGCAGGACGCTCGGCGGGATGCCGGGTCCGTTGTCGCGGATCTTGACCTCGACGCCGTCGGCATCACCCGCGGTCTCGACGAAGATCGTCGCGTTGTCGCGCCCCGCGAGTGCCTGCGAAGCATTCGTCAGGAGGTTCATGAACACCTGGTTGATCTGACCCGCGTGACCACGGACGCGCCCGGGGTTGTTGTACTTCTTGTCGACGTTGATGTTGCCCTTGAGCAGGTGGCGCAGCAGCTCGAGCGAGTCATCGATCGACCGGTCGATGTCGAAGTCGACCACGCTCTCGTCGTCGGTGCGCGAGTAGTTGTGCAGGGCGGAGACGATCGCCTTGGTTCGCTGCGCGCCGCGCTGCACGACCCTGATCATCTCGACGACCTCCCTGGCCGCTTCCGGATCCTTGTTGATGTTCTGCACCGCTTCCTCGAGAGGGCCGACGGTGTTCACGATCGCGTTGACCGGGTTATTGATCTCGTGCGCGATACCGGCAACGAGCTGACCGATCGAGGCGAGCTTCTCGGAGCGAACGAGTTGCTGCTGAGCGCGGGTGAGCTTGTCGAGCGTTTCGGCGAGCTCTCGGTTCTTGCGCGCGAGATCCGCGGTTCGCATCTGCACCGCGCGCTCGAGGTCGAGGTTCACTTCCTCGGTCGACCGCAGCTTGTCGCGCAGCGCGCGCCGCATCTCCTCGAGGGCGAGCGTCAGGCGTCCGATCTCGTCGCCCTCGCCGCCCGCGGCCACCGGATCGGCAAGCTCACCGCGCGCCATCGCATCGGCGCGCTGCTCGAGCCGCCGGATCGGCGCCATGAACTGCGACACCGTGAACGCGACGATGCCCGCGCAGGCACCGAACAGGACCAGGAAGAAGACGAGCAGCTCCTTGAGCGGCGACACCATCGACTCGCCGCGACCCCGGTAGCTCGGATAGAGCACCGCGATCGCGCCGAGGTCGTAGCGCCCGCCGCGCCACACCGCATCGAGCCGCGACGACTTGCCGGTCAGCTCGGCGGAATGGATCGAGATCAGCGCACCGCCGCGCTCAATAAGATCTATGACGTACCAGGGCAGCTTCGGTGCACCCATCGGGCCACCGCCGAGCGCGAGCACGCCACCGCTACGATCCGCGAAGTAAAGCACGCTGGTCTGCTCGGGCTCCTTCGCCTGGATCTTGCGCAGCGCGGCGTGGACGGTCTCTGTCGTCGGAACGGTGGGCCCGGCCGCGAGCTCGGCTTGCAGCTCCGACCGCAGCCAGCGCAGGCCGATGGTGGACTGCCGCTCGACCGACTGGGTCGATAGGTTTTTGTACTGCACGAATCCCCATAGCAGCGCCATACCGCACGCGAGCAGCACCACACCGCCGAACGACAGCATCAGCTTGCTGCGCAGTGACAGCGACGGCGCAATGCTGCGCACGGGCACCCGATAGCGCTGCGTCAGGTGGGCGAGCAGCGGGCGCAGCACGTCGCGATGCCACAGCTGCTCGTAGATCGAGCCCGCAAGTGACAGCACCAGCGTCGCGACCGACAGCACGATCGTGTCGTCGAGATCGAACCCGAGCCGGACGCGGGCGATGAACGCGCCGACGATCGCGATGACGAACCACACGCCGATCGTCAGCAACGCGAGCCGGTATGGCAGCGCCTGGGCGCGGCGAAAGATCTCGGCCGCCGGTGGCGCATCACGCGTCTCGCCGCGCGACAGCGCGAGGTAGTTACGCAGGTCTGCGGTCATTGCCCGCGCGAGCACCGACCACGTGACAATGCCGAGCAGCGTTGCGAGCGGGAAGTAGGTCTCGAACTGGAGGTACTGCTGCCGCGTGATCGGCACGAAGTAGTACGCAAACGCAGCCTGCGCCGCGAGCACACCACCCGCGACGATCATCGCGACGAGGAGGAACCGGCGGAAGTGGCTGTCGTCGAACTTCCTGAGCGGCGACCCGACCGCGAACAGCTGCACGCGGACATCGCTGAGAATCTTCGTCCACCACAAGGCGCGCACGCACGACACGATGTAGGAGTGCGCCGCCGCCAGCGCCGTCAGCTCCGCGACGCGATGCAGCGGCCAGCTGCCATAGACGTAGAGGAACAGGCCAGTGAGACCCGCGGCGCTCGTCCACACGCCCGTGCGCAGCAGCAGCACACGGACCGGGCCCTTGAGCGTGATCTTGTAGGCGCGGCTCGCGAGCTCCTTGCTGACCTTGTCGCCGCTGCGCCGCGCGGCCACCGCCGCCCACAGGGGCAGAAGCCACATCGTGATCGCACCGACCCACACGAGGATCGCGCCGATGCACACGGGCAGTGCCGTGCGCAGCAGCGTGTCCGCACCAAGCGCACCGAGGTCGAACGCGCTCCACAGCGGGTAGCCGATCGCAATCAGCTCGACGAGCGCGAGCACGACGCCCGGCACCACGAAGCGCCGCTTGAACGGGACGTTGGCAAGCGACGGTAGCGCTGCTGCGCTCTCGCCGGCCTCTTTCGTCTCGCCTGTCCCGGGCACGCACCGAGGATACGGCAGTTATGTCTATGATGGTGAGGTGCGGCGCGTGGCCATCGGAGCTCTTTGCCTTGCCTCGGTGGCCTCGGCCGACCCACCGACGTCCCCGATCACGAACAGCAACTACTCGATCGAGCTGTACGACGGCGTCGCATTCGGCAATGCGGCAGTTGTTGGCATGGGCGGCGCGACCGTCGCGCTCGCGGTCGGGACGGCGGGCACGTTGTTCAACGCGTCGGCCCCCGCGGTCAAGCCGACGACCGATACCGACCACTGGAGCTGGGACTACCACATCGACGCGATCGCGGGCTCGTCCACCGACTACGACAACAACGGCATCCCGTCGACGTACGCGCAGAA
>JAYVWH010001287.1:0-4140 GCA_043786265.1 Kofleriaceae bacterium
TGCCGCGGTCGGCTCGTTGACGATCCGCAGGACATTCAGACCCGCGATGCGGCCGGCGTCCCTGGTCGCCTGGCGCTGTGCATCGTCGAAGTAGGCGGGGACCGTAACGACTGCCTCGGTCACTTCTTCGCCGAGCCAGTCCTCGGCGGTCTGCCGCATCTTCTGCAGGATGATCGCGGAGACTTCCGGCGGTGAGTAGTCGCGGCCGCGGACGCGGATATGCGCATCACCGTTGGGTGCCGCGACGACCTCGTAGGAGCACGTCAGCAGGTGCTTCTGGACTTCTTCGTCCTCGAACTTGCGCCCCATCAGACGCTTGGCCGCGTAGACCGTGTTCTCGGCGTTCGTCATCGCCTGGCGACGCGCCGCCTGGCCGACGAGCCGCTCCCCCGACGCGGCGAAGCCGACGACAGACGGCGTGGTTCGCGTGCCCTCTGCATTCGCGATGACGACCGCTTGATCGCCGTCCATCACCGCAACGCAGGAGTTCGTCGTGCCGAGGTCGATCCCGACGACGCGGCTCATTATTCAGCGCTCGCCTTTGCCTTCGCGACGACGACGAGCGCGGGACGCAGCAGCCGCTCACTGGCGCGGTAACCACGCTGGAGCACCTGCACGATCGTTCCCGGAGGTTGCTCGCTCTCCTGCTGCGAGATCGCCTCGTGGAGGTTCGGATCGAACGGCTGGCCCAGCGCAATGAGCGGCGTGATGTCGAGACGCTCGAACGCGGTCGTGAAGCCGCGCAGCACGAGCTGTACACCGTCGACGATTGGTCGGAGGACCGGATCCACCTCCTCGCCCTTGCTCGCGTGCTCGATCGCACGCTCGAGGTTATCGACGACCGGCAGCATCTCCTTCAGGACCTTGTTCTTGGTCTCGAACTTGGTGTCCTCGACCTCGCGCTTCTGACGCTTGCGCAGGTTGTCGAGGTCTGCCACGGAGCGCAGATACTTGTCCCAGTTGTCCTTCTTCTCCTTCTCGAGGGAGGCGACCTTGGCCTCGAGCACGGCGATCGGATCAGGGGCTGCAGGTTCGGGCGGCTTGTCCGCAGCTGCGACGGCGGCAGGCTCGGGTTCATCGACCTCGACGGGAATCACCCCGCCGCTGTCGTTGGCCGAAGGAATTGTTGCGTCGCCCTCGGCCGCGGCCTTGGGGTCATCTTGGGACGGCTCTCCGCTCATCACCGCGGACCATAACAAGAGCTAGGAGTTACTTCCACGGGCCAGGTCCGCGAGGAGCTGGCTTACCGTGTCGGCCGTGAAGTCAACTACCGACATCACCTTGCCGTAATTCATTCGCATGGGCCCAATCACGGCAAGCGCGCCGATCGGCGTCTCCTCGGGACCGTAGGGCATCGCCACCACGCTGCTACCCGACAGGGCCTGCATGGCGGTCTCCGCCCCCAGAAACACCTGCAGGCCCTCGGCCTGGCGGGTGCGGTCGAGCAGCCGGACCAGGGTCTCCTTGTCCTCGAGCGTGCGCAACAGTTCCCGGATCTGGTCGGGCTGGACGTTATCGAGCAGATTGGCCTGCCCGGCGATCACCACCTCGGCCGACCGATCGGGCTGCTTCACGAACACGGCATGGCCTAGCCGGAGGGCGGTCGCGACCGCGACGTCGTACGTGTTCTTGTCCTCGCCGAGCTCGTGGATCACCCGCTCCTTGACCTCGTCGATCGTCATGCCCGACAGGAGCTCGTTCAAGTAGTTGTGGATGCGGTCGAGCCGGGCGCCGTCGACGTCCTCGACGAGCAGGCGATTCTCGATCCGGCCGTCCGTCGTCACCAGCACCGCAATCAGCTTGCCGTCGCGGAGCGGGATGAACTCGATCCGCTCGAGCCGCTGCTGGTCTGGATCGGGCGCCAGGATGACGGCGGCGTGATGCGTGAGATCTGACAGCAGCCGTGATGCCTTCTGCACGACGTCGTCGGGAGACGGCCCGGTCACGCGCTCGCGAATCTCCTCCTTCTCGCGCGGGGTCAGCCCGCGAACCTTGAGCAGGCTGTCGATGAAGAACCGCAGCCCGGACGTCGTCGGAACGCGTCCCGCGGACGTGTGGCGCTGCTCGAGTAGGCCCAGCTCTTCTAGGTCCGCCATCACGTTGCGCACGGTCGCGGGCGAGAGCCCGAGGTCGTGGCGGCGCGTGACCGTACGCGATCCGACCGCATCCCCACCCTGGAGATACTCGGTGACGACGGCGTGCAGGATCTTCTGCGCGCGTCGGGACAGGTCATTTCCAGGCATGAGCGGGGCTCGACGAGCTTACAACGCTTGCACGATGCGCGCCGCGATACGATCCGCCATCAGAAAGCCACGCAGTGTCGGGCAGATGCTGCCGCCCAGGCGGTCCGCGAGGCCCTCACCGACGAGCCAGCGCGCGATCTCGGGTGGTAGATCGGCCTCCGCGACCCCGTCGGTGGTGCGCATGCCGAGCCACAATCGGTCCGCCGCCATCTCGGCTGCGCCGATCGTCACGCTCTCCGCCGGTGTCCCGGGCGCCGCGATGTAGGCCTCGGCGCGCCGCGGGTTCGTCGCTCGCACGTAATTGCCGCCGGCGGTCACCGCGAGCGAGGCCGCGCCGACCCCGAGGCCGAGAAACGGCGCGCCGCGCCAGTACAGCGAGTTGTGCACGGCGCGGTTGCCTGGCCGCGCGTAGCTCGAGATCTCGTAGTGCTCGTAGCCCTGCTGCGTGAGCTCGTCGTGCGTCGTGATGTAGAGCTCGGTCAGCGCATCCTCGTCGAGCGGCGCGAATCTGCCCGCTTTCACGCGCTGCCCGAATACCGTGCGGTCCTCGATCGTCAGCTCGTAGACCGACAGGTGATCGACCGTCGTCACGAACACCGGCTGTCGCCGCGGCGGGACGCCGAGGATGAAGTCCGCCGACACGCGAAATCCGCCCGCCGTCAGCGCGCGATCGATCGCCGCACGCCCGTCGCCGAAGCGGTGATCACGACCGAGCACGACCAGCTCTTCGGATGCGAGCGACTGCACGCCGATCGACAGCCGGTTGATGCCGCTGCTTCGCCATGCGCCGAGGTTCTCGTCGGTGCAATCGGTCGGGTTTGCCTCGAGCGTGATCTCGAGCGCGGCCTTGTCCGCGCCAAACCGCAGCGCGACCGTCTCGATCACGCGCCCCATTGCGCCTACCTCCCACAGCGACGGTGTGCCTCCGCCGAGGTAGATCGAGACCAGCTTCCCGGAAAACCCCGCCGCACGCTCGTCGAGCTCGCGCAGGACCGCCGCCGTATAGACCGAATCTTGCGGTGTGCCGACCTCGACCGCGAAATCACAGTACGGGCACAGCTTGCGGCACCACGGGTAGTGGATGTAGACGCCTAGATCCGAGATGCAACCAATCTACCTCGACAATGCCGCCTCGACCCGGGTCTCCGACGAGGTCATCGCGCTGATGACGCAGGTCATGCGCACCGCGTGGGGCAATCCGAGCGCCTCGCACCCGCAGGCCGCTGCAGCGCGCGCACACATCGAGACCGCCCGCGTGCGCATGCTCGCTGCAATCGGCGACAAGGCGATCACAAAGCCGATCGGCGACGTCGTGTGGAATTCCGGGTGTAGCGAGGCCAATGCACTCGCCGTGCTCGGAGCTGCGCGCGTCCGCCGCGGCCGGATCGTGATCTCGACACTCGAGCATCCGGCGATCTCGACGCTCGCCGACCGGCTCGCGAGCGAGGGCCGCGAGGTCATCCGCATCGGCCCCGGTCCCGGCGGCGTGCTCGATCCCGACGAGGTCGCTGCGGCGGTCGACGCCGACGCCGTCGTCGCGCTGATCATGGTGCAGAACGAGATCGGCGTCGTGCAGCCGATCGCGGCGACGTCGGCCGCGATCCGCGCGCGCACACCAAAGGCACACATCCACGTCGACGCCGCGCAGGCGCTCGGCAAGGTGGCGATCGACGTGGCGACGCTGGGCGCCGACACGATAGCTTTTGCCGGTCACAAGCTGCATGGCCCCAAGGGCGTCGGTGCGCTGTGGCTGCGCAGCGGCGTGACGATCGAGCCGCTGTGGGTCGGCGGCGGTCAGCAGAGGGGCCTGCGCGGTGGGACGCAAGATGCGCCGGGGGCAGCGGGCCTGGGTCTCGCCGCCGAGCGCGCCGCTGCCGCGCTGACGACCGCACGCACG
>JAYVWH010001288.1:0-2130 GCA_043786265.1 Kofleriaceae bacterium
GTGGTCCCGGACGACCTCGCAGACATCGCCGCCACCGTCGCCGACTGCGCCAGGCGCTTTGACCACGTGTTCACCTCCGGGGGCGTCGGGCCCACCCACGACGACATCACGATGGCCGCGATTGCCGCCGCCTTTGGCACGACCGTGACCCGCCATCCGGACCTCGAGACCCGGGTCCGCGGCTACTGGAAGGACAAGCTCGCCGACGCGAACCTGCGCCTCGCCGATGTCCCGGCGGGCGCACACCTGGTGTTCGGCAAGGACAGCGTGTGGCCCGTGGTCGCCTATCAGAACGTCTACATCATGCCCGGCGTGCCGGCGCTGTTCCGCCGCAAGTTCGTCGACATCCGGGACCAGTTCCGCGCTGCACCGGTGACCGCGGCACGCATCTACACGAGCCTCGAAGAGGGCGAGCTCGCACCGCACCTCGATGCGCTGGTCGCGCAGTTCCCGTCCGTCAAGGTCGGCAGCTATCCGCGGTTCTCCGAGACCGAGTTCAAGGTGCTGGTCACGCTCGAAGGCGCCGCCGACGACGACGTGGCGGCGGCATTCGCCGACCTCGCCGGCCGCCTAGGCGACACTGTCGTCAAGCGCGAAGAGCCCGCTCGGGTCGGCTGATGCGTCACGCAGGCAGTAGCGCGCGCACTTGCTCGATGAGCTCGCCGGCGGGCACGTCGACCTCGCGGTTCTCGCGCAGGATCTTGAGCTTCACGGTGCCCGCCGCACGCTCGCGCGAACCGATCAGAATCGTCACCGGCACGCCGGCGCGGTCGGCATACTTCATCTGCTTTCCGAGCTTGTCGTCGCCGCCGTAGACCTCGGTGCGGATGCCCTGCCCGCGCAGCTGGTTCGCGAGCGCGAGGTAGTCGCGGCCGAGCGCCGGCTCGACATTGAGCACGAGCACCTGTGCGGTTGTCTTGACGTCGGTCTTCACGACGCCGAGCTCGACGAGCTGCGAGAACAGGCGCGTCATTCCGATCGAGATGCCGACGCCCGGTAGCTTGCTCTTGGTGTAGTGGCTCGCGAGGTCCGCATAGCGACCACCCGAGCAGATCGATCCGAGCTTGGGGTGTTCGGTCAGAAACGTCTCGTAGACGGTGCCAGTGTAGTAGTCGAGGCCGCGCGCGATCGAGAGATTGATCTGCAGCGCCGACTCGGGGACGCCGAGGGCGAGCGTGCTGTTGTAGACGGACTCGAGCTCGTCGAGGCCCTCCTTGAACGTTGCCGTCGTCGGGCGCGCCGGGTCGCTGCGTAACTTCTCGAGCTCGGCGAGCGCGGCGCGCGAATCGCCACGGTTGGAGGTCAGCAGATCGAGCAGCTGCTTCGCGCGCTCGGCATCCATCAGCGCCGCGATCTTCGCCTCGATCTGCTCGCGCTCCTGCTTGCCGAGACGATCGACCTCGTGAAGGACATCGGCGTGCTTCTCGAGTCCCACGCCGAACGACTCGAGCAGCCCGCGCAGCAGCTTGCGGTTGTTGATGAAGATCGTGAACGGCCCGAACGCGAGCTGGCTGAAGATGCCATAGATCACGGCCGGGACTTCTGCGTCGTACGACAGCGGCAACGTGTCCTTGCCGATCACGTCGATGTCGCACTGATAAAACTCGCGGTACCGGCCCTTCTGGGCGCGCTCGCCGCGATAGACGCGCTGGATCTGATAGCGGCGAAACGGAAAGTTCAGCTCGTGCTCGTGCTGCGCGACGTAGCGTGCGAGCGGCACGGTGAGATCGAAGCGCAGGGCCAGCTCGGGCGTGTCGCCCTGCTTCAGCGAGCCGGTCGACTGGACGAAGTAGACCTGCTTCTCGGTCTCGCCGCCGGACTTCGTGAGCAGGACGTCGCTGACCTCGAACACCGGCGTCTCGATCGGCAGGAACCCGAACAGCTCGAAGTTGTGACGGACCGTGTCCAGCATGCGCTGGAACGCGATCTGTTGCGCGGGCAGGAGCTCGAGCACTCCTTGCGGGGTGCGGGGCTGGACGGGCATGGGTCAGGGTTTTACGCTACCGTCGGGCTGTGTTCGAGTGCCGCCATGCACCGTTTGCCTTGCCCGCCGCCACGGCCAGCGAGCTTGCCGCCGCCTACGGTGAACCCCACCGCGCGTATCACAACGCGACCCACATCGCGGAGCTG
>JAYVWH010001289.1:0-2204 GCA_043786265.1 Kofleriaceae bacterium
CGATCGAGTTCGAGGACAAGCTGCGCGGCAAGGTCACCCGTGACGCGAAGGAGATCGACGATCAGGTCCTCCTCAAGTCCGACGGCATGCCGACCTATCACCTCGCGAACGTCGTCGACGATCACCTGATGGAGATCACGCACGTCATTCGCGCCGAGGAGTGGATCAGCTCGACGCAGAAGCACGTGCTGCTCTACGAGGCCTTCGGCTGGGACCAGCCCGAGTTCATCCACATGCCGCTCTTGCGCAACAGCGACAAGAGCAAGATCAGCAAGCGCAAGCACCCGGTATCGATCAACTACTACCGCGACATCGGCATCCTCCCGCAAGCGCTGCTCAACTTCCTCGGCCTCATGGGGTGGTCGTTCGGTGGTGACCGCGAGAAGTTCACGCTCGCCGAGATGGCCGAGGTCTTCTCCTGGGACCGCATGTCGCTCGGCGGCCCGGTGTTCGATCTCGACAAGCTGAAGTGGCTCAACGAGAAGTACATCCACGAGCTGTCGTACGACGCGCTTGCCGATGCGCTGATCGCATGGCGCTTCAACAAGGACTACCTACTCAAGGTCTTGCCGCTCGTGCGCGAGCGCATCAAGAAGCTCGACGAGGTCATCCCGACGACCGAGTACTTCTTCTCCGGCGACCTCGACTACACGCCCGTGCTCGCCGAGATGGTCATCCCCGAGGTCGCACCCGCTGACGTCGCGAAGGGCCTGCTCGATTACGTCGAGCGGTTCGAGGCGCGCGACGGCTTCACCAAGGAAGTCCTCGAAGAGGTCGCCCGCCAGTGGGCCGAGGCGCTCAGCTGGAAGACGAAGCACGCGTTCATGCTGCTGCGCTTCGCCGCGACCGGTCGCAAGGCCTCGCCGCCGCTGTTCGACACGATGGCCGTGATCGGCAAAGAGATCACGCGCCGCCGCCTGCGTCGTGCCGCCGAGACGATCAAAGCGGGGAAGTAGCCCGCCGTGACCGCCGCGCGGCTCGCCATCGTGATCCTCGGGCTCGGCCTCGCCGCGTGGGCTCTGATCACGTCGGCACCGCTCGATGCGCGCGCCGTGGCCGCGAGTGTCGGGCTCTTCAGCGCCGCGTGCTCGCTCGGGCCGCCCGAGGTTCGCGCCTGGCTGCTGCGCGAATGGTCCGCGCTTGCCGTGCTGATCGGGTCACTCGTGTTGACCACGCTCGCGATCGTGCTCGCGCGTCGTCACACGACCGGCTGGCTCACGCTCGGATCGACGTTCGCCGCGGCGGGCGCCGAGATCTCGTTCGTCCTCGTCGTGCGCAAGCTCCGCGGCTGGGTGAAGTTCCTGACGGTCGACCAGTGGAGAGCGATCGATGCCGAATCGGATCTCCAGCGGCAGCCGAGCGAGGCCGGCCACTTCAGCTGGTTCGTGCTCGTCGTGCTCGTCGTGTGCGCGGTGTCGCTGACGCTGCTGGAGTACATCGGCGACCGCGGCTGGTTCGAGACCTGGTTCCCGGCGCACGGACACGACGCCTACTCCGATCTCAAGGGGTTCGCCTGGTGGTCCGGGTGGCGTGTGCTGGGCTACGTGATCATCCCGAGCATCGCGATCCTCTGCATGCGCAAGCACGGCGTGCGGTTGCGCGACTTCCACGTGTCGCTCAAGAACTTCGCGGGACACCTGTGGGTGTACTTGCTGATGTTCGCGTTGATCCTGCCCGCGGTCATCGAGGCGTCGACGACACAGCAGTTTCGCCACACGTACCCGTTCTACCGGCTGGCGAACCGGTCCTCGTTCGACCTGTGGACGTGGGAGGCGTTCTACGCCGCGCAGTTCGTCTCGCTGGAGTTCTTCTTCCGCGGGTTCTTGCTGCAAGGCTTGCGCAAGCAGCTCGGCTCGAACGCGATCTTCGTGATGATCGTCCCGTACTGCATGATTCACTACGGCAAGCCACTGCCCGAGACGTTCGGTGCGATCGCAGCGGGCATCATCCTGGGGACGTTGGCGATGCGGACCCGCTCGATCTGGGGCGGCGTGATGATCCACATCGGAGTCGCCGTGACGATGGACATGCTCGCGTTGCGCGGACTCCCGCCGCACGGTTAGCGGTAAGCTCGCCGCGAAGTGTCCGAGCCCGAGGATCCGGAGATCGCCGAAGGCGACGCGGAGTCGATCGCAAGGGCCGGCTACTACTTCGGCGCCGGCGCGTTCGCTTTCGCCTGATCGCCCGCGTCGACGATCACGAGT
>JAYVWH010001290.1:0-3676 GCA_043786265.1 Kofleriaceae bacterium
TCGCTCGTCGCATAAATGCACGAGCATCGCCGTCACCATCTTCGACGCCGAGAAGATGTTGAACAGCGTCTTCGGTGACGCGATGACTTTGCGCGCATCCGGCGGATCCGCGGGTGCGTTGCCGCTCGCGTGCCCGAGCGAGCGATCGAAGATCACCTGGCCGCGCCGGCGAATGCAGAGCGCGAGTGCGGGATACAAACCCGTGCGATATGTCGCCATCGTCGCGCGCCAGATCGCATCGATCGCCTTGCGATCCGTTCCGACGCTGCGCGGGTCGACCTCGGGCCCGCGATCCGACACCTGCTCGGCCGGCAGCGTTCGCACCAACGTCTCGAAGTGCGAACGCAATGACATCGAAGAAATGATAGCCCGGCCGGCGACCTGCGCAGCAATTCTACCGACAGCCCTCGGCGAGCGCGTTTCTCGTCAGTGAACACGGTCAAACGACCAGCTTGTTTAGTTCCAGCCCCTAAGGAGCAGGGGCGGGCGGCGGAGTGTCACCACCGCCAGCTGCCTTCTTGCGCTCTTCGAGCGCCTTGCGCTGCTTCTCGAGGAGCTTGTCCATCTCGGCCTTCTCGCGCGCTGCGGCTTCGAGACGAGCCTTGTGTCGCGCGGCCTTCTTCGCGGCCTCGCGCGCATCGTCCCCGCTTCCAGCGGCAGCGGTATTATCGGCGGCGGCCTTATCGGCAGCGGCCTGCTTTGCCGCGGCCTTGTCGGCGGCGTCCTTGTCGGCAGCGGCTTGCTTCGCAGCGACCTTCGCGGCGGCTGCATCGGCGGCGGCTTGCTTTGCAGCGGCCTTGTCTGCGGTGGCCTTCTCCGCAGCGGCCTTCTTTGCGGCAGCCCTGTCCGCAGCGGCTTGCTCCGCGGCAGCTTTCTTCGCCGCGGCGGCATCGAGTGCGGCCTGCTTCGCAGCAGCCTTCTCGGCGGCGAGCTTCTCGGCCGCACTCATCTTGTCCAGCGCCGCGTTGTCGGCAGCGGCCTTGTCGGCGGCAGCCTTGTCGGCGGCGGCCTGATCGGCGGCGGCCTTGTCGGCAGCGGCCTTGTCGGCAGCGACCTTGGCGGCGGCGGCCTTGTCCGCGACGGCTTGATCGACCGCGGAGCCACTTCCCGCGGAATCGCTACCTGCTGAGCCGCTGCCCGAGCCCGAAGCTGCAGCGGCTGCTTGTTCGGCAGCGAGCTTGTCGGCGGCGGCCTTGTCGGCGGCGGCCTTGTCGGCAGCGAGCTTGTCGGCGGCGGCGGCCTTGTCGGCAACGGCCTTGTCGGCAGCAGCCTTGTCCTCGATCACCTTGTTATCCGCGGCCTTGTGCGCTGCGACGGCGCGCGCTTCGCGATCATGCTTCGCGCTGACGAACTTGTATGCAAGCGCCGCCGATGCCGCGAGCGCCGCGACACCGATGAGCCACTTCGTGCGCGACGGACGCGGGGGCGTCGGCGCTACTTCGTCCGCATCGGACTTCGCCCGCGCGGGCCTGGCCTCGGGCTCGGTTGGCTTCTTTGTTTCGGCCTGTTCGACCTTCGCGGTGATCGGCTTCGCGATCAGGGCTTCACCAGGATCGGGCTTCGCCGCCTCTTCCTTCGCGAGCGCTTCGATCTCTGCCGGATCGACGGCCTTCATCACCTGCGATGCACGCACGGCATCGCGGACCTCGTTGACGTCGAGCGGAACGTGCTCGGTCAGTGCCGTCGATACTTCTTCGCCCGCACGTGCAGGCTTGGGCCCGGCAACACCTAGCTGGAAGTCGTCGGTCTTCGGCGGGGTTTCGACCGCCGGCTGGTTCGTGGTGCCCGACTGGCCGAGCTCGAGGTCCCCAACGGGGTCGTCGACGGCGGCCGTCGCCGGCACACTGCGATCGACGTGACCGAGCTCGATATTCTCGGCGGGAATTCCGATCGACGAGATCGGCTTGGCCGTGATCACACCCGGTGAGAGCTCTTCGTCGGTGGCCATCTGCGTGACGCTATGGTCAAAATTGTAATCAGGCTCCTTCTCGATCGGAGCGGGCGTAAACGATCGCTTGGACGCAACTGCTATCGCCGCCGGAACGCTTGCGAGCGAGATCCTCGCCAGCGACGGCGCCCTTGGCCGCGCGTCGGGCTCGGTGTTCGTGGGCTCGACAGTCACGGCCGGCTCCGCCGTGAGGTTCTCGACTTCAAGTTTCGCCGGCGTGGTGGTGAGCTCGACCTCGATAGATCCCGGCTTCTCGAGCTCGAGCTCTCGCTCGACCTTCTCGATCGGCGTCGTGATCACCTCGTGCGGATCCTCGGGGATCTTCTCGATCGGCGCCGTGATCACTTCGTCTGCGGACTTCGGCGTCTTCGCTTCATCGGCGAGGTAACCGAGCTCGGCGAGCTTCGCGATCACCTGCTGGACCTCGGTCACCCTTGGGCGCAGGCCTAGCTCGGCTTCCGCCCAGTCAACGATCGCGTCGACATCGCGCTGGCCGTCCATGCCGCACGCGAGCGAGTACTCGCTCTCGTAAAACCGGTAGACGACGCCGCTCCCATCGTCCATCACGTCGACGTAGCGCTCACCATCCTCGTCGATGGTCTCGGCGAGCAAGTCCTGACGAAACGCTGGCTTTGTGGCGACGGCTATCACGCGGCGCAATCGTAGCAGCGACTACGGCAGCACGCGAATACAGCTCTCGTACCAATGCACACCTAGACGCTCATCGCGCTGGATGAACCAGAGGTCGATATCGGTGGGCCCCTCGAGATCCTTGGCCGCCGGGGCTTTCCAGTCGGTAAATAACGTGGCTGGATTTCCGAAGGCGTCGCGCGGTCCCCCGGTCGTACCAGACGAGAAATTGCCAGCGCTTGCGAGCCACTGGTACGTCAGGCTCTCGGTGAACCTGCGCTCGCTCCCGTCTATCGTCGGGACCACGTAGGGCTCGCGCGCCCCCTCGGGTTCTACTGGGGTAAGCCGCACGCGGGTCGCGGCTGGAACCTCGATTGGAGCGATTTGGTCGGCGCACCGCCCAAATGCGAGTGGCATCGGGTCGGCACCCGGCAACGCGACATCTACGTGGTCGAGCGATGGATTGTGGTTCGCTTCGATGTCCGCCGGGATCCGCGGCATCAACCGCAGGTTTTTAGCCGCGTAGAGATCGAGCTCCGGATCGGCGTCTTCACCACCGACGCGCAGCGACAGGCCGTAGTAGATGCCACCAAGCCCGCGCAGCTGATCGTTCTCGAACGAGTTGACCGCGACGCCGAGCAGATTGCCGTCCGGCTGGATCGTGTCGCAAAGCCGCCGCTCGGGCGATGTCAGCTCCGGATCCTCCCAGATGCCCGACCCGATCACATACGACGGTCCACCGCCGCAGCGCAGATCCTTGGCGAGGTTGCACACGCTCATCTCCCAGCGCAGCCGTCGCGCGGAGCTCGCGTCGGACAGCAACACGCAGACCTCCGTCGGAACCAGCTGCTCGAGCAACTCGACAGGGGGTTGCGGGTCCTGGATGTTAACGTCGACGATCTGCTCCGGTGGATCGGCACTCAACGCGAGCACGCGGAAATCGAGGACGACCTCGGGGTTCTCGAACGAGTTGCAGGCCGCGAGGGCCAGGCACGTGATCAAGCGTGTGCGCATCACCAGGTCCCTCGCACGCCGATGGTCGGCAGGATCGGAAAGCTCGTGATCGGTGTCGACTCACGATAGCGATAGTCGTAGTCG
>JAYVWH010001291.1:0-4201 GCA_043786265.1 Kofleriaceae bacterium
GCGACGTGCTGAGGATGGCAATGCCGAGTCCGTTGCGGACCTTCGGCACGTCCTTGGCGGGAACGTAGTGACGCTGGCCGGGGCGGGACACGCGGCGGATGCCCGTGATCGCGCTGCCTACGGACGTGCCCGTGGGGCGACCTTCGTAGCGCAGCTCGACCTTGAGAATGCCCTGCTTGTTGTCTTCCGACGTAGCAACGCTCGAGACGAAACCCTCATCACGGAGAATCTCAGCCATGCGCAGTTTCACGTTCGAGCGCGGGAGCTCGATCGAAAGCTTGCGAGAGCGGATGCCGTTTTTGATGCGGGCGAGGAAATCAGCAATAGGATCAGTCATCGACATATTCGATATTTCCTCTTAATTACCAGCTGCTCTTGATGACGCCCGGGATGTCACCGCGGAGCGCGAGCTCGCGGAAACAGAGGCGACACATCTCGAACTTGCGGAGGTAGGCGCGCGACCGGCCACAGCGCTTGCAGCGGCTTTTGATGCGGACCTTGAACTTTTGCTTCTTGGGAAGCGTATCGACTAGCTTGGCCATAGATTCCTCAGGCTGCCGGGGCGCCGGTGGTGACGACGACGGGCGTCGGCTGACGGAACGGCATACCGAGGTGCGCCAGGAGTGCGCGACCTTCGGCATCCGTCTCCGCAGTGGTGACGATGCTGATGTTCATGCCCTTGATGGAATCGATCTTGTCGTACTCGATCTCGGGGAAGATGATTTGTTCTTTGACGCCCATGGTGAAGTTGCCGCGGCCGTCAAAGCCACGCGGCGACACACCACGGAAGTCACGCACGCGCGGGAGCGCGATGTTGACCAGACGGTCGAGGAACTCCCACATGCGCTCGCGGCGCAGGGTGACCATGACGCCGATCTTCTGGCCCTTGCGGAGCTTGAAGACGGCGATGTCCTTCTTGGCGCGCGACACGACCGGAGACTGGCCCGTGATGAGCTTGAGCTCCTCGACGCCGTTGTCGATCATCTTGGGCTCGTCCTTCGCCTTGCCGAGGCCCATGTTGACCGTGATCTTGACGATCCGCGGCACCTGCATGGCGCTCGTGTAGCTGAACTCCGTCATCATCGCGGGACGAATACCGTCGTATTTCGTCTTCATCCGCGGCGCCTTCTCGCGCTTGTACTTCGGGAACGGGCCCGTCGGCTCGGCGGTCTTCTTCTTGCCGGCGAGACCCTTGGCAGCGGCCTTCTCGGCGCGCTCCTTCTTCTTCGCGTCGGCGGCAGCTTTCTGCTCGTCGTTATTCTCTTCGTTCGCCATGGCTTAGACCCCAGCCGCCGAGAACTTGGTTCCCGACTTCACACCGGTGCGAATCTTCTTATCGCCCTCGGTGGTGTTCTTGATACGCGTGCCGCGCCCAAGCTTTTCGTCGAACAGCTGCACGTTAGAAATATGGACCGAACCCTCTTTGTCGACGATGCCGCCCTGGGGGTTCTTCTGCGTGGGCTTGGTGTGCTTCTTGACCAACGCGACCTTCTCGACAACCACGCGGTTGTTCGGGAGAATGCGAAGGACTTTGCCCTTCTTGCCCTTGTTGGCTCCCGCGATCACGATGACCGTGTCGCCCTTACGTACATGCGCCATTACAGCACCTCCGGCGCGAGCGAGATGATCTTCATGAACTTCTTGGCGCGGAGCTCGCGAGCGACCGGGCCGAAGATGCGGGTACCGATCGGCTCGTTCTCTTTCGAGATGAGCACGGCCGAGTTGCCGTCGAACTTGATGAAGCTGCCATCAGAGCGAGCGAGCTCTTTCTTGGTGCGGACGATGACCGCGCGAGCGACCTCACCCTTCTTCACCTTGGCGCCCGGAATTGCTTCGCGGATCGACACGACGACGATGTCACCGATCGAGGCGTAACGACGGCGCGAGCCGCCGAGCACCTTGATGCAGTAGACCTTCTTCGCGCCGCTGTTGTCCGCGACGTCGAGAACGGAAGTCATCTGAATCATGACTACTGGCCCTCTCCGGCGGCTTCGACCTGACCCTCAACCGAGTGGCTGATGGTGCGGACGATGCGCCAGCGCTTGGTGCGCGACATCGGGCGGGCCTCGACGATCTCGACGAGGTCTCCGACCTTGGCGGTGTTCTTCTCGTCATGCGCCTTGTACTTGACGCGGCGCGAGACGAACTTGTGGAAGCGGCGATCGCGGACGCGACGGATGACGCTGATCACCGCGGTCTTGTCCATCTTCGTGGACGTGACCGTGCCGAGGATCGCGCGGCGGCTGCCACGGGTGTCTTGGCCGGTAGTAGTGGATTCTTCGCTCATGACTTGGCCTTCGCCTTACGGGTCGACTTCTTCTCGGGCGCCTCGGCAGCGGGAGCCGCCGACGTCGCCTGGGCCTGGGTCTCGTTGCCGGCCTTGCGACCGTTGAGAATGGTCAGGATGCGTGCGATGTCGCGGCGCTTCGTGGTGAGCGCTGCGGTCGACGTGACCTGGTTCGTGTACTGACCCAGCTGGAGGCGGAACAGCTCGTCACGAGTCGTTAGCAGCGCAGCGCTGAGCTCCTCGCTGGACTGGTCGCGGAGCGCGGTCAGGTTGGTGGACGACTTGCTCACAGTGCACTCTCCCGCTTGATGAGCGCGGTACCGACCGGCAGCTTGTGGTGGGCGCGGTGGAAAGCCTCTTGCGCGATCTCGAGCGTGCAGCCCTCGACCTCGAAGATGATCTTGCCCGGCTTGACCACGGCCACATAGCCCTCGACGCCGCCCTTACCGGTACCCATGCGGGTCTCGGCGGGCTTCTTCGTGAACGGGTGGTCCGGGAACACGCGGACGTAGATCTTTCCGAACTTTTTCACCGAGCGCGAGATGGCAACGCGAGCTGCCTCGATCTGGCGCGCCGTGATCCAGCCCGGCGACGTGACTTGAAGGCCGAAGTCGCCGAACGAGACTTCGTTGGCGCCCTTGGAGAAGCCGCGGGTGCGGCCCTTCTGCATTTTGCGGAACTTGGTCCGCTTGGGGGAAAGCATCGACATGGCTAACTACCTCACCGGTCCCTGCGGGGTGGTCTTGCGCGCGGTGGGGAGCACCTCGCCATGGAATACCCACGCCTTGACGCCGATCGAACCGTACGTCGTGTGAGCTTCCGTGAATCCGTACTCGATGTCCGCACGCAGCGTGTGGAGCGGAACGCGACCTTCCTTGTACCACTCGCGGCGGCACATCTCGGCGCCGCCGAGGCGGCCGCTCGACGCGACCTTGATGCCCTTGGCACCGAACTTCATTGCGGTCTGCGTCGCCTTCTTCATGGCGCGGCGGAATGCGATGCGGCGCTCGAGCTGCGTCGCGATGTTCTCGGCGACGAGCTGCGCGTTGGTCTCGGCCTTACGGACTTCGATGATGTTCAAGAACACCTCGTTCTCCGTGAGCGCCTGGACGTCCTTCTTCAGCGTCTCGACGCCCGCACCACGCTTGCCGATCACGATGCCGGGGCGCGCGGTGTGGATGTTGATCTTCGCCTTGTTCGCCGCGCGCTCGATCTCGATGTACGAGACGCCCGCGTGGTGGAGCTTCTTCTTGATGAAGCCCTTGAGCTTGAGGTCCTCGTGCAGCCACTTGGCGTAGTTCTTCTCCTCGTACCAACGAGACGACCACGTCTTGATGATGCCGAGGCGGAACCCAGTCGGATGTGTCTTCTGACCCATGGATCTACTTCCCGTCCGTGACGACGACCGTCAGGTGGCTGGTGCGGTGATTGATACGGTTTGCGCGACCCATCGAGCGCGGCATCCAGCGCTTGGCGATGGTGCCGCCGTCGACGGCGATCGTGTGGATGCGGAGGTTCTCGACCGACGCATCGCCACCCGACCTGTCCTCGGCGTTCGCCGCGGCGCTCTTGATCGCCTTGGAGATAATGGCGGCGCCCTTCTTCGGCATGAGGTCGAGCAGGCCAACAGCCTGTTCTACAGTCAGAGCCTTGCCGCGCACGATGGCGGCTACTACCCGCAGCTTGCGGGGCGACATCGAAATTCCACGAACAATAGCACGGGCTTCCATGGCTCTACTTCTTCCGCTCGCCGGTGTGACCGTGGAACGTACGGGTATGGGAGAACTCGCCGAGCTTGTGGCCGACCATCTGCTCGGTGATGTGCACGGGGATGAACTTGCGGCCGTTGTAGACGGCGAACGTCACGCCGACCATGTCGGGCATGACCATCGAGCGGCGCGAGTACGTCGTCAC
>JAYVWH010001292.1:0-2275 GCA_043786265.1 Kofleriaceae bacterium
CCTGGAAACAGCGCCGGTCAGAGCTTGACGCTGGAGGTCGGCGGTTTGGCGCGTTCGGCCGGAGCTCGAGCCGCAAGCTCTTGGACCGTGGTCGCGGACTCTGGTGGCACAGAGGTTGAACTACGTCTTCACATGCTTAACTCCATCTCCGCAGCTCTCCTGACCGCTCTCATTCTCGTCACCGCCCCCGCATGCGGCAAGAAGGATGACGGAACGCCAAAAGGTTCCGCCGCGAGTGCAAAGGTCTCCGAAAGCGCGAAGCCTGCGCCCTCGGCCGCGCCGTCGGGCCCCAGCAAACTCTCCAAGCTCGATGACCTGACGATCGAAGCGGGCGGGGCGGACATCGGTGAAGGGATCGCCGCGGGCGGTGTCATGCTCAGCGGCGGGACCGTCGGGGCGCTGAGCATCAGCGTCGCGACCACTCCAAAGACCGAGGCGGACGCAAAGACCGACGCCGACATGTTCACGCCGAAGAACTACAAGGCCGAGACGCTCGCGGACGGCTACGTCGCGACCTACGACAACACAGGCGAAATGGGCGCGAACTTCTTCGTCGATGCGCAGCGTACGATCGGCGGCAAGGTGTATCACTGCTCGACGACGGTCACGACCGCTAGCCAGCAGGCCGCCGCGGTCGCGGCATGCAAGTCGCTCAAGAAGTAGGCCGTTCGCAGACCCGGCGCTGCCGAGGCGGAACAGCGTGTCGCCGTCGCCCGTGAACGACAGCTGGAGCTAGAGAGCCGAACCGCCAAGCGGCCCGAAAGAAGGGTCGATGATGCGTGAAATATCCGCGCGCTGTTGGCTCCTCCTCGTCAAGCTGCCCGTGCTCCGTGAGCGGCTCGCGCTGCGTCGCAATCGTTCGCTCCACTCGCTATGGGAAGGCTCCGCTTCATGCTTGGCCGAATTCTAGACGGCAAGTCGAGCCACCACCACCATCCGATACGTTGTCTTGCCCTGGGCTTCCGCACGCCGCAAGCGCGAAGGGACACAGCAGCAGGAGTGCAGCTCCAATGATCGTTATCGTGGATCGATTCAATTTGGCCCCTGGTGGTAGCGAGTGGCGGGCGTCAGCGCCGGGCTATTGGCGCGGCGTACCGAACTTGTCGGGCGAGATCGTCCTCGGATCTCCAGCCTTGAGATCGAGGTTCTTCGCGTTTGCTCCCACGCCGATCACGATGTCGCTCGTCACGGGGTCGGGGCTGCGCTCGGTCCACGCCTGCACGCGGTACTTGCCGGGCGCCAGGCTCTTGAACTCGAACGTGCCATCGGTGCCGACGATCGCGTAGTGCGGCGCGTCGACGACGATCAGGAACGCGGACATGTTCGCGTGCAGGTTGCAGCCGAGTCGTACGATGCCCGCCTTCTCGAACGTGACGTCACGGCTCTGGCCGTTCTTGTACATGCCAAGGTCGAACGCCTTGTTCTTCGAGAGCGAGAACACATTGTGGTAGATGGTGTCGAAGTTGGGGAATGACACCGTCGATCCCACGGGCACGGCCATCACGTGCGGCTCGAAGGTCTTGGCCCGCTGCTCGATCACGCGCTGCTTCGGCGTGCGCTTCTTGCCGCCCTTCTCCGGCCACAGCATGACGACACCGAGTGCCTCGGGACGCTTGCCATCGATCATGAGCGAGCCGTGCAGCGAGCTCTTGGCGACCTTCTTGACCGGCTCGTCAGCCTCCGAGCTGCCAATGCTCGCTGGCTGCGGCGCGGTCGTTGCCGGCATCGTCGTCAACGCGGTCGTCACGCGCGGCGGGGCGCCCGCGCGGAACGTCTTGGCGACCGCGGCGAGCTGTTTTGGTCCGGTCACCATCTCGGCGCGGGTGAACAGCTGCTCGGCGTACGATCGCTGGCCGCGCTGGCCCGCGATCACGGCCATCCCGAGTAGCTCCTTGATGGACGGGTCCTTGATGGTCTCGGCGAGCTTCGTTACTTGTTCCAGAGCTGCAGCATCGATGGGCTTGAGCCTGTCGGCGCCGACGACCATCTGCGACTTCATGGGGCCGATCGCGCCGAGCAGCTCGCCCTGCTCGCGTTCGGGAACCTTGAACTTGTCGAGGGTGCCCTTGAGGTTCTCGAGGAGCGCGCCAAACTCCTCTTCGGCGAGGTCCATGCCTGCGTGCGTGGTCGTCATGTCGCGGCCGGTGTACTTGCACGGACCGCCTGTCGCCATGCACACGAGCTCGACGAGCATCTTCTTGAGATGCACGGCGTCGGTGTTGAAGAACCGGTGCTTGATGCGCGCGTCCGTGGTCGTGCGCCCGACGAAGTCGTC
>JAYVWH010001293.1:0-3330 GCA_043786265.1 Kofleriaceae bacterium
GACGCCCGGTAACAGCGCGAGCGAGATCCGGCGCGCGTTCCAGGTGTTCTCGCAGTCCGCGGTGCGCGCAGCAGCGGGCGTCCAGCTCGGCGGCTTCTCTAACTGAGGCGCTCGTTAGCCGAGCAGCCGTCGCGCCCATCGACCGCTTTTGCCTTGAAGTCGATCTCGACGGCGCAGTTGCGGCACGACAGCTTGATCTCGAGGGTTACGTTAACGCCCCATCATACTACGGGGCGTACATGCGACGACCGCTATGGCTTCAGGCGCGCCGCGCGCGACGGCGTGGCGCCCTTACTCGCGGTCGCCTGCGCCGTCTGCACGGCCAGGTTCGTCACGATCGGCAGCACCTTCTGCGCGATGTGAGCCATCGCGTCCGATAGAGCCCGCGCGAGGCCCTCCGGGGTCTGGACCTTGAGCGGCTCGAGCTCCTCGTACTGGTCGGTCCACAGCACGTCCCCCGACACGGTTGCCGTGAGCGTCAGCTCGACGACGATGCGGCCGACCCAGTGGGCCTTGTTCTGGTCGACTTCCTCGATCGCGATGATGCGGCCGCCAAGGGTCACCGGCGCGGACTCCGAATCGCGTGTGACGCCGCGGAACTTGCCGCTGTGCTCGAAGGCGCGCTCGAGGTAGTCGGCGACCAATGTCCCGGGCGTGGTGCTCCAGCGGTGATAGTTGTAGTAATCGAGGCGGTACGGGTTGGTCCGGTAAACGATGCGCTCGTCGTCATATGCGGGCGCGACCTCGAGCGGCTGGATCGCGATCACGACGCCTGTCGGGTCGACGTGCGGTCCGGCCGGCTGGGCGAACGAGTAGAAGCGCGTCTCGGGCAGCTTGCCTCCGCATGCCGCGAGCAGGACGAACAGTGCGAGCGTCTTCTTCATGGCAACTTCCGATCGGGCGCGGGACTCGAGAACAGCAGGCGTGACGGCTTCTGGCGAACGTCGCGCGCGAGCTCCTTGAAGCTGCGGCTGGCCTGGCGAAGGTCGGCGACGGCGGCCCGAATCTGACCGTTGTCGACGAGCTCGGCGGTACGCCGGGCGGCGAGCTCGATCGATGCGATCGACGCCTTGAGGTCGGCGCGGTTATCCTCGACGAGGCCACGCAGCGACGCGCTCGCTATCGCGAGGTGCGCCGCCGTCGCCTTGGTCTGCGCGATCAGCTCGCCCATCTGCGATGGGTCGGTGAGGGCGGTCAGGTTCGTCACGACATTCTCTGCCTGGGCAACGATCGAGTTCGCTCGATGCATCAGCTCGGACGTCTCGTCGACGATCTTCATGCCCTTCTCCTCGAGCGTGTCGATCAGCGTCTGGCCTTGCTCGATCTTCGAGTTGGACGCCAGCAGCGGGGTCTGCGAGGTACCGTCGCGCAAGTCGATCACCTTGAGGCCGGTGATGCCCGCGAGCTGGAGCACCGCGTGCGTGTCGGTGTGGACCGGGGTCGAAGCATCGACGTGGATGTCGACGCGGACGTTTCGGATGTCGCTCGGCACGATCGAGATGTTGTCGACCTTGCCGACGCGTACGCCATTGAAGAACACGTCCGCACCGTGCTGCAGGCCGTACACCGACTTGTCGAACACGACGTAGAAGTACTTCCGCTCCTTCCAGAAGTGCATGCCCGTGAACACGAGCAGAACGATCGCGAGTAGCAGGCCCGCGGTGATCGCGAACAGAGCGATACGGAGTTTCTGCGGCTTGGTTGTCGTCATTCGGCCCTCGCATTGAAGAACTGGTGAACGTCTTCCTGCTTGCTCTGCATGATCTCGTCGAGCGAGCCATCGGCGACAACCCCTCCGCCGGCGAGCATGATCGCGCGGTCGGCGGTGGCGCGGATGCTCGCGAGCTCGTGGCTCACGACGATGATCGTGCTGCCGAGCGCCTTGCGGAACTGCACGAGCGTGTCGTCGACCTCGGCCGCGACGACAGGATCGAGCCCAGCGGTCGGCTCGTCGGCGAAGATCAGCTCGGGATCGAGGATCGAGGCGCGGGCGAGTGCGGCACGCTTGCGCTGACCGCCAGATATCTGCGCGCGATATCGGCCTGCCAGCTCGGCGATGCCGATCACCTCGAGCCGCATGCGCACCATCTCGCGGATGACCGACGCCGGCAGCCGGGTCAGCTCGTGGAGCGGGAGCGCGACGTTCTCCTCGACCGTCATCGAGCTGAACAGCGCGTCGGCCTGAAACGCAAAACCACACCGGCGCAGCAGCTCGTTGCGGCGATCCTCGCCGAGGTCGTACATCGACTCTCCGAACAGGCGGACCTCGCCGGAGAGCGGCTTCAGCAAGCCGCACAACGTTCGCAGCAGCGTGGACTTGCCCGAGCCGCTGGCGCCGAGGAGCGCGACGATCTCGCCGCGGCCGACTTCGATATTGATGTTCTCGAGGATCGGACCGTCGTAGCCGACCGCGATGTCGACACACTGGAGGATCGGCTCGGGGCTCATGGCTTGCCCCACAACGTGATCGCCGTGGCGAACAACGCGTCGACGACGATGATGGTGAAGATGCACACGACGACCGTCCGCGTGGTTGCCGCGCCGACACTCGCCGCATCACCTCGCGTGCGCATGCCGAGATGGCTGCCGACAAGGCCGATGATCCACGCGAACACGAAGCTCTTCGTGAAGCCCTGAAGGAAGTCCGCCATGTGTACGCGGTCCACGATGCGGCTCCAGAACGTCAGCGGCGACATGTCGATCAGCAGCGCGGCCGCGATCATGCCGCCGACGATTCCGATCGCCATCCCCATCAGCGTCAGCGCGGGCAGCGCGAGCGTCAGAGCGGCAAGCCGTGGAACGACGAGGTAGCGCACCGGGCTCACGCCCATGGCGGTGAGTGCGTCGATCTCCTGGCCGACGCGCATGGAGCCAAGCTCTGCAGCGATCGCGGCGCCGGTCCGGCCGCTGAGAACAATGGCCGTCATCAGCGGCGCGAGCTCGCGGATCATCGACCATCCGACCATGTCGGCGACGAATACGCCTCCGCCGAACTTCGTCAGCTGCATGATCCCCTGAAACGCAGTGGTCACACCGAGCAGAAAGCTCAGCAGGCCGACGATGAACACACCGTCGGCGCCCATCGTCAGGATGTGACTGGCGACGGAGCCCGCCGGAAGCCTGCGACGGCGAGTCACGATCAGGACGGTCTGGCGCAGCACCTCGACGATCAGCCGACCGAGGCTGCGCATGGTCTCGCCGAGCGCGAGAACATGGTCACCGATAGCCTCGAGCCACGACGGCGTCTCCACTTGCGCCGGTTTCGTGCGCTTTTCAGGAGACAGTGCGAACGCAGCTTGCTGCGCTTCGCCCGCACCATCGATCGCGAGC
>JAYVWH010001294.1:0-2077 GCA_043786265.1 Kofleriaceae bacterium
TCCCCGCGCGCCTCAAGTTCCTCAAGGGCGAGACCACCGAGGCCACGCACATCACCGACTTCCTGTCGAAGATCGCGCTCGCGTATCCCGCGCTGCACCTGCGCCTGCGGCACAGCGGTCGGGTCTCGCTCGATGCGCCGCCGGATCGCGATGGGTTTGCCCGCGTTCACGCGCTGCTCGGACCGCGCGTCGCGTCGCGCATGATCGCTGTCGCGGGTGAGGAGGCGGGGATCCGCGTCACGGCCTACCTCGGCGCACCCGAGCTCGCGCAGACGACCGCACGCGGCGTGCAGCTGTTCGTCGGGCGGCGGCCGATCCGCGACCGCGGCCTGCTGCACGCGATCTCGATGGGCTACGGCGAGCTCGTCCCGCGCGGTCGCTATCCGCTCGCGATCGTGTTCGTCGACGCGCCGGAAGGGTCAGTCGACTTCAACGTTCACCCGCAGAAGCAGGAGGTGCGGTTCGCCGAGCCCGGTGCCGTCGCTGCCGCCGTGCGCCACATCGCGCAGACCGGCATCGCGCGCGCGCCGTGGCGTGACGAGATCGGTGGCGCAGGCCCGGTGATGATGACCGCGATCGCGAGCGTCGCGCCGCCGCGATTGCCGCTCGGTGCACCCGCGACCGACCTCGCGGACCGCTACGCGCGCGACCTGCGCGAGCTTCGCGATCGGCCGCAGGCCCGGTTCGGGTTCGACACCGCCTCGCGGCAGTGGGCGCAGCAGATCAAGGACAAGGTGCGCACCTCGCGCGCCGCCGACAACGAGCACGCCGCGCGCGATTCGTATGCGGCGGTCCAGGCGGAGCGCGCGCAGTATCCGCGCGCCTCCGATGCCGTGCGCGATGGTGAGCTGTTCGCGCGGACCGCCGCGCAGTTAGCGGTGACTTCTGACGGCGAGCTACACGCGGCCGACGCCGCGGCGGTGCCGTGGGACGAGGCCCAGCTCGCGGACGGCAGTGCGCGCCAGACGGCCCCCGGCTTCTTCGCATCGCTGCGCTACATCGGTCAGCTCGACCTCACGTATCTGATGTGCGAAGGCGATGGCGAGCTCGTGCTGATCGATCAGCACGTCGCGCACGAGCGCGTCGAGCTCGCGCGCCTACGCCACGGTCACACCGAGTCCGGGCTGGCCGTGTCCACGCAGCGGCTGCTGTTCCCGACGACGATCGACGTCGCCCCGGCGCTTGTCGAAGTCGCCACGCGGATGGCCGACGTGCTCGCGCAGGTCGGCTACGAGGCCGAGGCGTTCGGCAAGGGCTCGCTCGCGGTGAAGTCTGTCCCGGGCGGGCTGCGCCACGGCGATCCGACGCTCCTGCTGCGCCGCTTGCTCGGCGAGTGGGCCGAAGACGGCGCACCGACCGAAGCCGAGCGACTCGATCGCGTGCTGGCCGAGATCGCGTGCCACTCGGTGGTACGCGCCGGGGACCGGCTGTCGACGAGCGAGGCCGAGGCCCTGCTGCGCTCGATGGATACCGCCGATTTCGTCGGCCCCGGCCCGCACAATCGACCGGTCATGCTGCGGATGTCGCTCGCCGATATCGGTCGTCGCTTCGGCCGATAGCGCTGGTTTGGCCGTGCTACGGACGGGTGTCTCGACCGCTACAAATGAACACCATGCAAGAACTGAGCAGCGCTATCGCTTGTGCGCGACGAGCCAGTCGAACAGGGTCGTCGCGATCGTGTCGTTGAAGATCGGAATGTGACCGGAGCCCTCGAGCGTCCACAGGTCCACGCCGACACCCGACGGGCAACCGCTCGTCGTCTCGCCGTGGGTCTCGGCACCCGGGACGTTGTTATCGAGGTCGAGTGTAACGGTCGGCGTGCGGGTCGTAGCGCAGCCATCGTGCGAGGCCCACTGCTGGACGCTCGGCACCGCGCCGACGGTGCCGAAGCTGCCACCGCCGGTGTACGGCACGGTCGTGTCGGCAGTGCCGTGCATGTGGAGCACGCTGACCGGCTTGCTCGGATTGCAGTCTGCGGGAATCGACGCCGCGTTGCCGGCGAGCGAGCTGACCGCGGCGATCAGATCGGCACGCTCGCACGCCATCCGGTAGCTCATGTACCCGCCGTTGGAGTGAC
>JAYVWH010001295.1:0-11813 GCA_043786265.1 Kofleriaceae bacterium
CTCGGCGTCGAGGATCGCGTGCCCGAGCTCCTGACATTGCGCCAGATCCAGCTCGGGCTCGAGAGCGACGCCGATCGCAAGCTCGACCTCCGCCTCGAGCTCGCAAAGCTCGTCGGCATCGTCGAGGAGCGCGGTGGCCGTCTCGACGCACTGCGCGCGAACCTCGAGGACCGCCCGGGTCACGAGGCCTCGGTCGATGCGATCGCAGCCCTGTTGTCGAGCAAGGCCCAGCACCGCCAGCTCGCCGATCTGCTGGAGAACCAGGCCCAGCGCCTGGAGACCGGCGGCGAGCCGCAGCGCGCGTCCAAGCTCTGGGCGCGCTACGCGACCGTTGCCGAGAACGACACGAAGGAAGTCGAGCGCGCGATCGCCGGTCACCGCCGTGTCGTCGCGCTGCAGCCAACGAGCGACTCGCTGCGGGCACTTGCCCGGTTGAACCTCGAACGTGGTCAGTCGGCGCAGGCCGTGCCCTGGCTCGAGAGCCTCCTCGGCACCGTACCGCCGGCCGAGCGACTCACCGTCGTTCACCAGCTCGCGAAGGCGCACCTGTCGGCGAACCAGACCGACCGTGCGATCGCAGCGATCGAGCTGAACCTCGACGACAAGACGCCCGCGATCGAGCTGCGCACGATGCTCGCCGACCTGTATCGCAAGGCTGATCTGTGGGAGCCGCTCGCGCGACACCTCACGCGCAGCCTGCCGCTGCTGCAGGGTGATCCACTCGCGCGCGAGTTCGCGCGTGAAGCCGTGCAGCTCTATGTTGCCAAGCTCGGCTCGCCGGCCGCTGCAATCCCAGCGCTCGAGACCGCTCTCGCGCTCGATCCAACCGACAAGGATCTGCGCACCGCGCTCGCCGTCGGTCAGCGCAGCGCGGGCAAGCTACCCGAAGCACGCGTCCTGCTCGGCGAGCTGATCGCTGACTTCGGCCGCCGCCGCTCGCCCGAGCGCGCGGTGCTGCACGTCGAGCTCGCGCGCGTCGCGCAGGCCGAGGGCAAGACCGAAGAGGCGATGACCGAGATGGAATCGGCGTCGAAGATGGACGGGTCGAACACCTCGATCCAGCGCGAGCTCGCCGAGATGGCGCGCGCTGCGGGTCAGCTCGACCGTGCCGAGCGCACGTATCGCGGCTTGCTCCTGGTCGTGCGGCGCACGCCGCCCGGTGATGATGAGACCGTCGTCGGGCCGAGCGAGGTGCTGTTCGAGCTGCACAAACTCGCGGCCACACGCGGCGAAGAGGACCAAGCCAAGGAGCTCCTCGAGTCCGCAATCGAGAGCGCCATCCAGTCCGATGCCGGCGTCCGACGCCTGCGCCGCTCGCTACTCGCACACAATGAAGGCCAGCGGCTGATCGAGGTGCTCGAGAAGCGCCTCGCGACCAACCCCGAGGCACAGAGCCAGGCCCAACTTCTCGGTGATCTTGCCGAGGCGTTCGAAGGTCTCGGCCGTCACGAGGACGCGCTCGAGGCCCTCACGAAGGCGGTCAACGCTGTCCCCGGCCGCCTCGATCTGCACGAAAAGGCCCGCGCGCTCGCGAAGCGCACCGGCACCGTGAAGAAGTACGTGGACTCCGTCGTCACGCTCGTCGACCGGCTGCGGCGCAAGGACGATCCACCGCTCATCGCGAACATCCTGATGCGCGCCGGCGAGTCGCTCGAGAACGATGCCAACGATCTCGAGGGCGCCGCCGCCCTCTACCGCCGCGTCGAGATCCTCGGCGAGCGCCTCGCCGAGGCGTTCTATGCGCAAGCTCGCGTCGCCGCTACGCGCGGTGATACCGCCGAGCAGGCGCGCACGCTCGACAAGATGTTCGAGCTCGCGGGCACCGACGCCGAGCCGACCCCGCAGCAGGTCGACGCGCTGTACCGCCTCGCCGAGATCTTCATCGGCAGCGAGTCGCGTCGCAAGCAGGGTGTCGAGCTGCTCGAGCGTGCATTCGCCGCCGAGCCGCGGTGGGGCCAAGCTGGCAAGCTGCTGAAGGTCGCGGCCGCCGCTGCGCCCGACGACGACAAGATCCTCACCATGTACGAGCGCGTCGCTCGCCACGGCGGGGATCAGGAGCTGCTGCTCGACTTCCTCGAGCGCCGCGCCGCCCTGCCGGCGGCATTGCCGCAGCAGATTCGTGAATCGGTCGATCTCGCCGTCGAGCTCGGCCACGAGGAGCGCGCCGAAGCACTACTCGTGCGTGCGGTTGCCGCGGCACGTGACAGCGCCGACGGCATCGGTGGTGCCCCGTGGGCGGTCCTCGCCCTCGCGGAGCGCCGGCTCGCCGCCAACGATCTGCCGCAGGCTCGCGACCTCGCCTACGAGAGTGCGCCGATCGCCGAAGCCGAGCAGGTCGACGGCCTCGCGATGCGAATCGCGACGCGCGCTCTCGCCCATCGCAAGATCGATCTCGCAGCCGAGGTCTACGAGTTCTTGCGCGAGCGCAGCCCGGCGGATCGCGCCGTGTGGCAGCCGCTGCTCACGATTTATCGCGAGCTCGGTGACGGTGACCGTCTCGCGAGTGTCGTCACGTCGACGTTACCGAACTTGCAGACGCCTGCAGAGCGCAACACGCTGCGCATCGAGCACGCGAAGTTCCTGATCGAGAACCTCAAGCGGGCGCACGATGCCCTTGACGTGATGCGCGACGCGCTGACCGACGACCCCAATAACCTCGAGGTCGCCGAGCTCTACGAATCGACGCTGCGCGCGCTTGGTGACGACGACGGCATCGCAGAGTTCCTGTGGTCGCGCTTCGAAGATGCGCAGCGCCGTGGTCACCGCGACTCGACGATCGACGTCGCCATCCGCCTCGGCGACCTGCTCGAGAAGAATCAGAACCCGGATTCGGTACGCGTGTATCGCGCAGCCCTGATCGTCGCGCCCGATGATCGCGAGATCCTCCGCCGCGTCGTCAGCCAGCTCGGCACTCACGATAACCCCCGCGAAGGCGCGCTGCTCATGGAGCGCCTGCTCGCCGTCGAAACGCCGGAGCGTGCTCCCGAGCTCGCCGGCAAGCTCGCGACGATGTGGGAAGCGGCCGGCGATACCAAGGGCGTTCAGCGGACGCTCGAGCTGGCGCAGAAATCGGCACCCGATGACAAGGCGATCCATGATCGTCTCGAGAAGTGGTACCTCGACAACGAGCAGTGGACCGAGCTCGCGGATCTGATGACGCGCGATGCGGAGCGCATGGACGACACGGCGGCGGTGGGTCGTCTGCGTGAGTCGGCGCAGGTCTACTTCAAGAATCTCAACCAGCCGCTCAAGGCTGCCGAAGTCCTGCGCAAGGCGCGTCTGCGCGCTCCGCAGGTCATCGAGCTGGTGACCGATCACGCAGCTGCGCTCGCGGCTGCTGGTGAGCTGGACGCCGCGCAGCGCGCGGTTGGCGAGGCCCTCACCGGTCTCGAGGGTGCGGGCCGGACGCCGCTGCTGCTCTTGCGCGCTGGCTTCCGCCAGCAGCTCGGCGACGATGCGTCGGCGGTTCAGGATCTCAGCGACGCATACGAGCTCGACAAGGAGAGCGTGGCGGAGAGTTTGTTGGCCGGACTCGAGCGCCTACGCCAGCGCGCCGAGCGCGACAGCGATCTTCCGACCGAGCGCAGCGCCACCCTCAAGCTCGCCCAGCTGCTCACGCAGCATGGTGACTTCGAGCGTGGCCGCGGCTTCCTCGTCGGCTGGATCGAGCGCGACCCGCGCGATGCCGAGCCACTCGTCATGCTGTGCGACCTCGATGCGTCGATCGAGCACTGGGATGGCGTCGCTGCCGCGGCGACGCGACTCGCGTACATCACCGAGGGTGAAGCACAGGTCAACGCGGCGATGAAGTCAGCGGAAGCGGCGAGCAAGGCTGGACGTCCGGCCGAGGCCGTGCCGGTGCTCGAAGTCGTGCACCAGCAGCAGCCTGGCGTCGAGACCGTGCGCGACAAGCTGCGGGAGATGTACGAGGCTGCCGGTGAATTCCGTCAGCTCGCCGGCATTCTCATGGCCGATGCCGATCACGGCAGCGACCCGGCGATGCGCTACACGAACTACAAGCGCGCCGCCGAGCTCCTGCTCTACCAGCTCGAGGATGCCGTCGCCGCCCAGGTCCCTGCGCAGAAGGCGCTCGAGCTGCAGCCCGAAGATAACGCGGCGCTGATGCTCAACGTCGACGTGCTGATCACGAGTGGCAAGCTCGAGGACGCGGGCCGCACGCTCGAGGCAGCGATCGCAGCGCAGAAGAAGCGCACGCCCGAGCTAGCGGTGCTCCAGCAGCGCATGGCTCGCGTGTGCGCGACACTTGGCGACAAGGACGGCCAGCTCAACTGGCTCAAGAAGGCCTTCGATGTCGATCGCAAAAATGCTGAAGTCGCGGCCGAGCTCGCACAGCTCGCGACCGAGATGGGCGACTACGAGCTCGCGCTCAAACCGCTCCGTGCGATCACGTTGATGGACAACCCGGCACCAGTTACGCGCCCGATGGCACTGCTCTGGGAAGCCAAGATCGAGCACGCGCGCGGTAACCGCGCGAAGGCCGAGCTGTGGGCGAAGAAGGCGCTGCGCGAGGACCCGAACTTCCAGGACGCGCAGACCTTCCTCGACGAGCTCGGCGGCTGATCCGCCCGTCACAACGCTCGGCGGCGCAGACTGATAACCTCAACGCGTTTGGAGATACCCTTGCGGGCATGTCCGACGCGGTCCGCTATCAGGTCGAAAACACAGTCGGTGTCATCACGCTCGATCGGCCTGACAACCGCAACAGCATGACCCCGGAGCTGCTCGATGCGTTCGCAGCGGCGAGCGCCTCCGCGCGCAGAGATTCGACGATTCGCGCGCTCGTCGTGACCGGGACCGGGAACTGCTTCTCGTCGGGCGCTGATTTCAAGTCCACGCTGCAGCGCGACACCGGCGAAGCGCCGCACGAGCGCTCGTACGCGATGTACGTCCCGTTCCTGTCGCTGCTCGATATCGAGGTGCCCGTGATCGGAGCGCTCAACGGCCACGCCGTCGGTGGCGGCTTCGGACTCGCGCTCGTCTGCGACATGCGGATCGGCGCTGTCGAGGCGAAGTATGGCGCGAACTTCGCGAAGCTCGGGCTCGCCCCCGGCATGTCGATCAGCTACCTCCTGCCGCGCCTCATCGGAATCGCGCGCGCATCCGAGCTGCTCTACACCGGGCGACTCGTCGGCGGGCTCGAAGCCGCATCTCTCGGGATCCTGAACCGCGCGGTCCCCACCGACGACGTGTTGCCGGTGGCGATGGAGCTCGCGCGCACGATCGCGGCCAATGCACCGCTTGCGGTGCGCCATACGAAGGCAGCGATCCGACGTGGCCTCGCGCTGACCGTGCGCGAAGCGGCGATGGAGGAAGCGGTCGCGCAAGCGGAGACGATCGCGACCGACGACGCGAAGGAGGGCATCGCGGCACTCCTCGCGAAACGCGCACCCGTGTTCACTGGACGCTAGCGCTGCCTGTCTCGAACGGTAACCGGT
Source organism: Kofleriaceae bacterium (assembly GCA_043786265.1). Taxonomy (GTDB): domain Bacteria; phylum Myxococcota_A; class Polyangia; order Haliangiales; family Haliangiaceae; genus JABFXX01. The sequence goes on from JAYVWH010001295.1 coordinate 5,457, forward strand.
ACGGTGATGCGCCGAGCGGAGCGCCAGTCCCCAGGGTGTGTCGAGTGTGACGGTGAGCCAGCCCGCGTGTGGTGACGGATCGGTCTGTGCGGGGCTGTCGTCGACGACAAAGCCGATGGGCTCGCCGCCGGCTCGGCGGTGACCTCGTTGCCACATAAGTGCGTGGCGGGTGCCACCGTTATCCACCTGACGCGTAACGGCCTACGCAGCAAGCCACATTATGCCGGGGTGCGACAACGTGATTCCCGTCGCTTACGCACCGCGTCGTCGAGCCCGGACTTTGCAGCCTTACCCTATCGATGGAAATCGGCGTCATCACGAACCCCAACAGCCGCAAGAACCGCAATCGCCCCGAGCGGGCGGAGCGGCTCCAGCGCATCGTTGGCGGCATGGGGGAAGTCCACCAGACCAATTCCATCGCGTCGATCAAGCCCGTCCTGCGCGACTTCCTGCGCAAGCAGGCCCGCTACTGGGTCGCCGATGGCGGAGATGGCGCACTCCACTGGATGCTCCGCATGGGCATGGAAGTCCTGCAGGAGGACGAGTTCGCCGAGACCTCGATGACCCTGCCGCTGACCCTCCCCACCAAGGGTGGCACGATCGATTTCGTTGCCAACAACGTCGGCATCCAGGGCGACGCCGAAGGCATCCTCGCGACGCTTCGCCGCGACCTCGAGGATGGCGCCACGATCCAGGAGACCGAGGTCGACTCGATGGTGATCGACGGCGTTCAGGTCGTCGATGGCCAGGACGTCACCTTCCGCACCTACGGCTTCGCGTCCGCCGCTGGCGGCGTGGGCCAGCGCTTCTATTCGAAGTACTACGCGGCAAGTGATCCCAACCCGCGCACGATCATGAAGGTCGTCGCGAACACGGTGATGTCGGCCCCGATCGCGCTTTCGCCGCTCTCGCGCCTGCCATTCGGTCACCTGCGCACCTACGCCAAGGAAATGTTCGCGCCGACGACGTGCAAGGTCACGCTCGACGGCATGGTGCTCCCCGGCGACGAGTTCACCGGCGTCCACGTCGCATCGATGTCGATCAACCTCGGCAACGTGCTCCGCTTCTTCGGCAAGGCCGACCAGCCGGGCCTGATGAACGCGATCGTCGGCACCCCGAGCCCGTGGTCGATCATCCGTAACATCCCCCGCATGATGAGCGGCAAGGAGATGATCGGACAGAACGTGCTCGACCGTCCGTGCCGCGAGATGAAGCTCGTCGCGACGGGCAACGAGCTCCTCGAGCCGATCATCGACGGCGAGTACTACCGCAACGTCAAGGAGCTCGTGTTCCGCGTCGGTCCGCGCGTTCGCATCCCGAAGGTCGTCGCGTCCAAGCAAGCCGCGGCTTAAGTCGCGCTACTTCGTTTTCTCGGTCAGCTGCTTCGTATCGCTGTTGCCGAACAACCGCTGGCGCTTGCCAGTGCGGTTGTACTGCAGCGCGTAGACGACGCCGGCAATGCCCGACAGCGGCAACGCGACCATCAGCACCGGCATCAGCAACACGGCCGGCAAGATCTTGCTCGCGATCGCCGCGATCAGCAGCCATGCCGCAGATGCAGGGACCGCCTCGCGCATCGAGCCCGCGTAGAGCCAGCCGAGCGGCCCGAGCGCCATCGACGCGATCCCAGACTTCACCCACGACTTCTCACCCTTTTGCGTCAGCTCACCCTTGAGCCTGTTCGCCTTGCCGGCGAGCTCGAGCGCACCTGAGAGGTCACCGTGGTCGACATCGCGCGCCGCAACGCGTGGCTCGGGCTTCTTGCGCGCGACGAGGGCCACCTGGCGCTCCCGCAGCTCGGTCTTTTCAGTCTCGGCCTTCGCACGCTCTTCGCGAACCTTGGCCACAGCTGCGTCCTTGCGGACCTTCTGCGCATCGGCGTCCGCTTTGACCTCGGCTTCGAGGGCAGCGAGCCGCTCCATCAGCGCCCGGTCGTCGTCGGCCACCTCTGGACTATGGCATGATCTCGATCAATGTCGTGGCGTCTGGCCCCACTGGTCACCTGCTTAGCGCTCGCTTGCTCGAGCACCATGAAGGTGAAGAAGGGCGAGCCGCAGACCGCGCGCGAGAAGATGCTCGCTGAGGACAAGGCCGCAGGCGAAGGCGAAGGCGGCGATGACGACGCGAAGCCGCCCGGGAGCAAGAAGTGGGCTGGCTGGCGCTACCAGGGCGACCGCAAAGATTGCTTCGTCCTCGTCGGCAAGAAGTGCTTCAAGACCGAGAAGGCAGCATGTGCGGCAGCGAAGTGTAAGGCACCTTCGAAGTGCGAGACCGACGGTGCGGGTCCAGCGACGCTGAGCTGTCGCAAGACGAAGAGCTGATCTACTCGCCCATGCGGCGCTCGGCCATCTCGATGTTCTTCCGTGCAGCCGCGTTGGTGGGATCGAGCTCGAGCGCGCGCCTCCACTGCTTGATCGCGTCCTCGTAGCGCAGCAGCTTGTAGAACGACTTCCCGAGCAGCATGCGATACGCCGCGACCTTCGGAGCGAGCGCGATGGCGCGCTTGGCCGCGAGCACCGCGCGCGTGTAATCGCTCTCGTTGTAGGCGACCTCGGCGAGACCCGCGAGCGCCGCGTGCGACCTGCTGTCCGCGGTGACCGCACGTTCGAACGCAGTGCGCGCCTCGGCGAGCTGACCCGCCGCCAGCTTGTTGTTGCCGCTCTGGACCCACTGCCCCGCCAGCACGGGATCGCCGACCTTCTCGGGCGCAGCCTCCTGCGCAGCGACGGACTCGCCGGTGGCGGACTTCGCGGCTTCGAGCAGGACCTTTGCGCTAGCTGGATTCGACTTCGCCTCGGTCTTCAGCGCGGTCGCGACCTCGCCCCCGAGCCGGCTCACCGCCTGATTGGTCGGATCGATCTTGCGCAGTGCCTGCAAGTACTCGAGCGCGTTGCGATTCGCGGGCGCGACGAGACGGCGCTCGATGATCGCGAGATCGATCTGCGTGACCAGCCACTGCACCTCGTCGGGGCTCGTTACTGTCGTCTGGCTCGCGACGTGCTTCGGCGCCTTCGAGCGCTGCTTCGCGATCTCGTTCGCCGGGTCGAACAGCAGCACGTCGAGGTAGACGGAGCGTGCGCTCTCCTGTTTGCCAGCCGCCCACAGTTGTTCGGCTTCGTCGAGGAGGCGGCCGATCGCCGCCTGGTGCAGCGCCTTCCCGCGATCACTGCCAGGCGCGTGCTTCTCGGCATCGAGCAGCAGCTCGAGTGCGTTATCGCCGGGCGGCGCCGCGACTTTGCCCTCATCGATCGCACCCTGCGCACGATCATAGAGTGCATTCGCGATCGATGACTCGTCCTGCACCATCGACGGCGCGGCGTCGTGCGGCGTCGTCTCGACCCTCTTGTCCACGCTCGCCATCGCCGGGCGACGGCCTTGTCCGCCGCCGATGCGTCCGGCATAGAACGCAGCCGCGAGCACGATGGCCACGCCGAGCCCGGCGAGCAGCAATCGCAACCTTCGACGCGACGCCCGCAGCTGGATCAACTCTGTATGAACGACTTCCGTGCTCGAGCGAGACTCGATGTCCGCGAGCGGCGGCTCCTCGCCATCGGCGGCGCCGACGCGGATCAGCTGCTGCCGCTTCTCGGCCCGCTCGGCGAATGCGCCGCGCATGAAGTCAGCGAGGTCCGTCGTGCTCGCCGCGCTTCCCGAGGTGCGCAGGTAGTCCTCGAGCGAGCGAGACAGCTCGGCGGCCGTCGCATGGCGGTCGCGGCGATCCTTCGCAAGCGCACGCGCCACGATCGCATCGAGCTCGGGCTTGACAGCCTTGTTGATCGTCGACGGTGGCGGGACCACACCGTCGATCACGCGCCGCACCGTCTCGAGCTCGTTCTCGGCGGCGAACAACCGCTGCTGGGTCAGCGCCTCCCACAGCACGACCCCGAGGGAGAACACGTCGGAGCGCCGATCGATGTGGTCGCCGCGTACCTGTTCCGGAGACATGTACCCGAACTTGCCTTTGCGCTCGCCCGCGCTCGTCGTCTGCAGGCTATCGCGCGCCTTGGCGACGCCGAAGTCGAGGACCTTCACGCCGCCCGAGTAGAGGACGACGATGTTGCCATGCGAGACGTCGCGGTGCACCACCTCGAGCAACCGGCCCTTGCTGTCGCGTAGCTCGTGGGCGGCGTGAAGACCGGCAGCCGCGTCCGCGACGATGCGCGCCGCGAGTGCGGGGCTGAGTGTCGCAGTGCCGCGGATCGCGGTCTTCAGGATCGTGGTGAGTGTCTCGCCGGCGAGATACTCCATCGCCATGAAGTACGTGCCGTTCGCCTCGCCGAGCTCGTGAATCTGTACGACGCGCGGGTCGTTGATGCGCGCAGCAAGACGCGCTTCGTCGAGAAACATGTCGACGAAGTTCTTCTCCTTCGCGAGGTGCGGATGAATGCACTTGAGGACGAGGATCTTTTCGAACCCCATCGGCCCGGCGTGGCGTGCCAGAAACACTTCCGCCATACCGCCGCTGCCGATCGACATCAGAATTTCGTAGTTCCCAAGGACCCGGATCGGCGGCTTCTCTTCGGAGAGCCGTCCGGGGATCGCCTCGATCGAAATGATCGGCGTCAGCTCGTCGTCATCGAGCGGCGGCGGGATCGTGGCTGTACGTTTGACCTCGGAGGGCGCACGGGGAGCCTTGGCGAGCGCCTTATCGATGCCGTCGTCAGGGTCCAACATCGCCGTGTCTCACTTCGCGCATTCCTGGCCATTCTCCGATTTGTTGATTATTCTTATGGATTAGCCACATATCCCACCCATCCCACGGTCGGCTCACGTGAGGCATCAGAGAGGCCTCACAAATGACCTCAGCCTCACCCTACGCTAGAATCCATGGCCATGGTGCGTCTGCTCGTAGCGGCGATCTTGCTCTCGTCGTTTGTCGCATCCGCGGAGACGACGAAGGAACGCACGGCCATCCTTACGATCGAGCTCGGCACGGGCGTCCAGGAGTTCGTTCGCGCCAAGGCCGCCGCGCAAGTGCAACAAGGTTTAACAGCTGCCGGGTATAACGTCGTACCGCCCGAGCAGACCGCCAAGCAGCTGACGGCCGACCTGGCCGCCTGCAAGAGCGGCCCGTGCCTCGCGCAGGTCGCGAAGGCGCTGAACGTGACGTCGCTCGTGCAGGTCACGATCACGCGCAAGCACGACAGCCAGATCATCGTGATGCGGATGCTCGATCCCGGCACCGGCGATGCGATCGCCGATATCCACGAGATCTGTGACCTGTGCGGTCAGGACGAGCTCGAGGAGCGTATTGGCGTCGCTGCATCGGCGCTTCGCTCCAAGGCAGTCGCGGAGCTCAACAAGCGTGCGGCTGCCGCAACGCCCGCGATTGCCCCACCGATCGCCACGCCGGCCGTGCAGACGCCCGGCGGCCCGCTGCGCGTCGCGATCATTCCCGGCATTGCCGTCAACCTCGACACCGCGCGCGTCGACGCGCTGTCCCAGGAGCTCGCCAGTGCACTCACCACCGAGCTCGAGGTCGAGGCCGTCGGTGGCCTCGAAGTCCGTCGCCAGCTATCCGCCGATGGCGTCCCGCCCGACTGCGTGACCACACCGGCGTGCACCGCCGACGTTTCGCACCGAACGGGTGCGTCGCAGCTGCTGTTCGTCGTGATGGTCGACAGCGGTGCGGGCGGTTCCGTCCAGGTCGACATCACCTGGGTCGATCCCGGTGCCAACAAGAGCGCGTCGCGACGTGCGATCGATCTCACCTCGCAAAGCGAGGCGGCTGCCAAGTTCACGGCGGCCGCGCGCCAGCTGCTCCCCGACGCAAAGGTCAGGGCCAAGCCGCAGACCAGCAGCAACAACGTTGGCATGACGCCGTCGATGAGCGAAGGCGTACCGCGTCATGTCACGACGCCCACGAAGATCACGGCGGCGGTGGCCGCGGTCGGTCTGGGTGCGGGAATCGCGTTTGGACTGACGACACGTTCGCGCTACAACGCGTGTGACACGGATGCGGTGAACTGCACCGACGGCAAGAAGGATTCGATCCGGACGTTCTCGATCCTCGCGGATTCGGGCTTCGTCATTGCCGCAGGTGCAGCGATCGCGACCGTGGTGCTCTACGCCACGTCCTCGGAAGAGCCCCACTTGATCGTCTCGCCGATGTCCGACGGTGCTGCGGTGAGTGCGGTCGGGAGATTCTGATGTCCGTCGAGCTATCCGAAGAAGTCTCCGACGGTCTCATAGGGCAGACGCTCGCGAGTCGCTATCTCATCGAGACGCGCCTCGGTGAAGGCGCGATGGGGGCGGTCTACAGGGCCAAGCACGTCAAGGTTGGCCGCGCCTTCGCAGTGAAGGTCCTGCACCCGCGGCTGCTCATAGACAAGAAGGTCACCCAGCGCTTCGAGCGCG
>JAYVWH010001296.1:0-5264 GCA_043786265.1 Kofleriaceae bacterium
CACCGATCACGCGCTTGAGCGTCGCGCGGTCGGCGCCATCGCGCTCGCCTGCCAGAGGCGTCAGCCGTCGCACATGCCAATCGCTGGCGTTGGCCAGGAGTGTCTCGCCGATTTGCGCGACCAGCGACGTCAGCGGGCGGGTCGCCTCCGCCAGGCCGTATCCAACGATCAGGACGGCGGCTGAGTTCGACACGCGCGCACAACCTTACGACGATGCCGGGGCGTACGCGCGAGAACCTGCGCCACAACATCAGCACGTTAGAAGGCAGCGTGCTCGTCGACGAGATCGCCGACGCGAATGGATGGCTCGTGATCAATGACGGTAAGCCATCCGACGCCCTAGGCAGCGGCGCAGCAACTCGGCTGATCGGAGTCGCTAGTTGACAATCACGTTCGCGGCACCGTACCGTTTTGCGGTCGGTTTTCGTGGGAGTAGGCGCATGCCTGGGACGCATCGAGAGCGCGACTCGCTGCTCGATCTGGGCCGACGATCCTGCCTAACATGGATTCGACCCGGACCGGCTGATCCGCCGTCGACACTACATCTCGCCAAGGTGGTCGTGCGCAATCGCGGTCACCAGCACTGCGACGAAGGCGTAGGCGCGATGGGCCAGCACGGCGCGGCCGCGCTATGATGTCCCTGATGGTCGACGTGTATGCGGAGTTCGCGGCGCTCGTGCGCGCGCTCGACGAGGCATCCGTCGACTATGCGATCTGCGGCGCGCTCGCGCTGGCGATCCACGGCGCTCCGCGAGCGACCAAGGATATCGATCTGATCGCGAAGAAGTCCGACGCCGATCGGATCCGAGCGGTCGCCAACGCCACCGGGTTCACCTTCGAGGCGCTACCGATGGAGTTCTCCAGCTCGGGGATCGAGATTCAGCGGTTCACGAAGCTCGTTGAGGGACGCCCGCTCATGCTCGACGTGTTGTGGCTCAATCCAAAGCTGCAGGCGATCTGGGATGATCGCGAGCGCGTCGCGTGGAACGAGGGGGAACTGTGGGTCGTGTCCCGCGAGGGCCTGATCACGCTCAAGCTCACGGCGGGACGCGCTCAGGATCTTGTCGACATTCAGAGTCTCACCGCATCGGAGGGTAGCCGTGACAAGAAGTGATGGCTCGACGGTAGAACAACGTCTGCGCACGGCGCTCAACGTCGATCTCGACGTCTTCAAGGATGGGGTCGACATGTCCGCAGCCGCCGTCACCCATCGCGTCCGAGAGGCGTGCGAGATGTCGACGCTCTGTCTCGAGCTCGTCGCTGCCGGTGCTAATTCACAGCTTGGTCAGTAGCGCGCTGCACGGTCAGACACATCGCACCTCTTGAACCCGACCGGAGTTGCACCGCGTCGTGGGGAGCTGCGCTGCCCGACGGCACCTGGCATACGGCCGACCGCTTGCTAATTGCCCACGCGACGGATCTCACCGGGGACGATGCGTCGTGTGCTTCTCGTCGAAGCCTTCGAAATCGAATGGCTCGTGACCCCCTTTGCGATATGCACGACTCGCCGCATATACGAAGCGTCGCGCCCGGTTGATGTTGCCCATCGGTTGATGCGCTGCGACTGCATGCCACGGGTTGTAGGACAGCGACTGGCAGAATTCGTCGCGCTTCGGAGCTCGGATGTCCTGTGCAGGGATCGTGATCTTTCCGACGGGGACAAGCGGCGTTTCCTCTTCGGTCCACTCGCGGGAGGCATCTTCGATCGGCGTACGCCACGGGTCGGTCTGAAACTGTACGAACAGCTGGAAACAAAACCCTTCGGCTGCCGCAGCGACAAGGTCTTCGCGGAGCCGGCTGTTGCCGCTGCCGTCGGGTTCGCGGCGCCGGGTCGTCGAGCATGGCTTCGCAGTGAACTTGACGGCCTGGTGCGCGCCGAGGTGATACGCGGAACCGCTCCAGTATTGTTCCGCGACCATGCTCGGGATCGGGTTCGTGCCGAGCAGTGCCGGGCCCGCCGTTCGCAGGTGCCCCGCCATGAACACGACACCGCTCAGGGCGCTCTTCGAATTTGCGTGCGCAAACTTCATGAACTCGGCCGCATTCGCACCGACCGGCGTCGGTGAGTTCGTCATCAAGAAGTCCTGCGTTTGCGTCTCCTCGTCGATCAGCTTGGCGCCCGGTACGCCCATGAGCTTCACGGCCATTCCGCGTGCATCGAGACGATCGTCCTTGTCACGCCAGCCGACGCCGTTCGAATACCGCACCCACAATGGCAGTGGCCCTGAACCGTCCGCGAAGACACCGTAGCGAGTGCGCGCGTCACGGTCGGGGTACAGCTGGAGCCAGCCGTACACACAACCGTGTGCCTTGGCATGGAAGCCCCGCTGCACCTCTTGACCTCGAGAGCTCGTCTGATCGTGCTGGATCGCGTTGATCTGCTGTGCGAACGCGGCGAACGTGCGCTGCTCCTGTTCGGCGCTACCGAGGTAAAATTCCGTATTCATCGCCTCACTGCCGGGGACCGGTGGGTTGAACGGAAGGCGGGGCGCGGCATAGGGCGAGATGGTCGCGACGTCTCCTGGCTGCGGCACCGTCGTCCGGCCAGCGCACGCACTGATTCCGATCAACGCGATGCCCAGTAAACATCCCGATGCAGGGCGAACTGCCATGCGCCTACGTTACACTCGCGCGGTGAAGTACTGGGGCGGCATCGCGTACGTGATTGCACCTTGCCTCGCGTTCGCGCAGCCCGGGTCCGGAAGCGGCGGACCACCTCCGCCGCAAGCGACGCCCACACCACCTGCACAGCCGGCCGAGCCGACACGAGCCGACGGTCCGCCCCTCGAGCCCGTGGAGCCTGTTGCGCCCGTCGTGCCCGTCGTGCCGCCCGCGCACAAGCCGCCGACACCGCCGCCCGATCTCGCGCCGCCCGGCCTCGCAAATGAGCCGTCCGCGATCGCGGGCTACGACCAGGGCCTGTTCATCGCGACGCGCGACGATGCGTTCCGGGTGATGGTGCGCGGCTGGCTCATGGCGCGCTGGGAGATCGGCGATGCAACCGGCGACGTGGCGGAGCACTTTGCGCTGCCGAGCTCGCGCCTGATCGTCGCCGGCCACGTGTTCTCGACCATGGACTACGTACTCAGCACCGAGGTCAGCTCCGGCGCGCTCGAGCTACGCGACGCATTCATCGATCAGCCGCTGCCGAAGGGCACGTTGACGTTCGGCCAGTTCAAGCCCAGCTTCTCGCATCAGCAGCTGATGTCACGAGCGCTCGTGACGTTCACGGAGCGCGCGCCCACGTTCGCGTTCGCGGGCGTCTCCCGCGATATTGGCGCAACGATTCATCACGAGCCGCGCGGACGCGAGGGTGGCGTCGAGCTCGCGGCCGGCCTCTTCAATGGCGGGGGCATCACGCCGCGAACGTCGTGCGTGACTGCGATGGATCCAGATCCAGCAGTCATGTGTACACCTCCGACCACCGCCGTTACGTCTGCTCGTCCATTAGCGACCGCCCGGATCGGCTTCCGCAGCGCGCGCGTCGACGCAGACCGAGATGACGATCTCGATCACGGTCAGGCCCGCGTTGCGGTCGGCCTCGGATACGCGGGGGACCTCGCGGACGGCGAAGCCAGCAACATGGTCCACAACCTCACCGCGGACCTCCTGTTCAAGGCGCACGGCGTCTCGTTCGCAGCGGCCGGCTTTCTCAAGAGCATCCGCGTCGCGGGCGCGCGCACGACCAAGCTCGCGTGGCATGCGCAGCTCGGGTACGTGCTGGTCCCGCACCTCGTCGAGCTCGCAGGCCGCTTCTCGCAAGTGCCTGCGCTCGTCGGCGACGACCACGTCCAGGAGGGAGTGGCCGCACTCAACGTCTACCGCCGCGAGCACCGCCTCAAATGGCAGGTAGAGGGCGGCGTGACGCGGGTAACGGGCGACAGCGGTCTCGACTGGGTTGCGCGCGTGCAGACGCAGCTGATGTTCTAGGTCCGTCAGTCCGGGGTGACGTCTGGCGCTGGTTCGGGTCCTAACGTGGCTGGGATCGTCCCGGCCATAGCGTGGACTGCCTCACGCGCGAGAACGCAGCTGCGCGGGACCGCTCGGCGCTCGCTTCGTCCAGTCTCAAAGAACGAACGTGTCCGTCGAGTCGACCAGCCATGTCGGTCGCAGCTTCGGGGGCACCTTGATGCGCTCGGCCTTGCGATACGTACCGAAGACAAGATCCCACAGCGGGGTAGTCACGCCGAAGTTTGTGCGCGCATCGACGAAGTGGTGGCGGAAGTGATGCTTGCGAGCCCACCGGCCGTAGGGGCTCCAGCCCGCATCCGTATGCTCGAGCCGGTGGCAAAGCTCGTACAGCCCGTAGAAGCCGATGAGGCCCGCGACGAACGCGATGCCATGCTGAGCGCCAGCGACCGCAATCGCGGGGACACACGCAACCGCGCCGACGAGCACTGCAATGAGCGCCTTCTTCCAGGTTGGCGCGAAGTAATCGCCCTCGATGTGGTGCCGAATGTGCTCCACGGCGAAAGGGTTCCTGCGGCGCTTGCCGTGCCCGAGCCCGCGATGGATCAGGTACTCGAGGAGAGTCCAGGAGAACGCCCCGACCAGCGCTGCAGCGCCAATGCTCACCACAGCTTTGCTTTACACCGTAAAACCGTCGAGAGCGACAAATAGATTCGGACTCACGTGCGGCCCCTCAGAGCTTCGGAATCCTCAGGCGGCTGATCATCAGCGTCCCGGACACGGTAAACAGCAGCACCAACGGATGCAGCACGAGTCCGCCGACGGACCTTGAGGGCGCGGCTTGAACGAGTGGTGACCGAGCAACGCGAGCGCGAGCGACTTCGCGAGCACGGATTCGCACCAATGTCGCGGATCGATCGGGGCTTGACCGCTGCCCCGGCCGAGACGACCCTCGGTGCCGGTGGCAACGAGTGTTCTGACGGCGACCAGTGACATGCGATTCGGCGAGGGCCGCGCCGCATCGGCCCTGATGCTCGCCGCTCGCCTTCGCGCGTAGCTCGTACAACAACCGACGTTCCGTACCAGCGACGAGCTACTCGAGCGTCCTCTGCAGCAGGGCACCCAATCGAGCAATGTCGACCGGCTTGACCAGGTGCTCATCGAACCCAGCTGCAGCCGTGCGCTCGCGGTCGGTTGCCTGCCCGTATCCCGTCAGCGCAAAGAGTTTGAGACGGTCGAGATCCCCGCGACCACGGATCAGCCGCGCCAACTCATAGCCATCCATGACAGGCAGACCAATATCGAGGATTGCAACGTCGGGTGTGAACGACTCCAAGACTCGCAGCGCCGACGGG
>JAYVWH010001297.1:0-2497 GCA_043786265.1 Kofleriaceae bacterium
AGCCGATGCTCGAGCGGGCCAGGCAGCGCGCACCCGAGGCGACGTTCATCATCAGCGACGTCACCGCGTTCGAGCCGCCCGGCACGTACGACCGCGTGATCCTGTCGTACATCCTCCACGAGCTCTCCGCCGGCGCACGCCACACCGCACTCACCCTCGCCCGCTCTGCGCTCGCGCCCGGCGGCATGGTGGGTCTGGTCGACTTCGACGACAGCGCCCGCCAGCCGGTGCGCACGCTGATCGATCTGTACCTGCGCCTGGCCGAGCCATCCTCCGCGCGCGCCTGGGCCGCCCAGGGATTCCGCGCCGAGCTACCCGCCGCGGGCCTGCATATCGTCCGCTCCGCGCCCGTCGGCTGGGGCACGGCGCGCGTGGCTCTCGCCGCCTCCGCCCCCGTCACAGCTCCAAGCAGCTGAGCGGACTGGCGTTGGTTCACAGCTCGCTGTCGACGCCTTGCCGGAGGTACGCGACCGTGTCGACGAGCGTGAGCTGGGGATCGCGCGCCACGAAGCCGAGCTCGTCGGCCGCCTTGCGCGAATCGATCCACCAGAAGTGCTCCGACATCTCGACCGAGATCCGATCGACCGGCGGCTCCTTGCCGCGGTGGCGATACAGCTCCTCGATCAGCGAAGCGCCCCACTTGCTCCACTTGGCGGGCAGCTTGAGCCGCGGTGGCGAGACCTTCGCGACGCGGCCGAGCCGAGCGAAGAACTCCTTCATCGTCCAGTTCGGTCCACCGAGCAGGTAGCGCTGTCCCGCGCGGCCGTGCTCGAGCGCATTCGCGGTGGCAGCTGCGGCGTCGCGTGCGTCGACGAAGTTGATCCCGCCATCGGGCACCGTCGGGATCTGGCGCTTGAGGAACTTGCGTACATCACCCGTCGACGACAGGCGGCGATCGCCCGGGCCGAGCAGCAGGCTCGGGTTGACCGCGACGACCTCGATGCCGAGCTTGGCGCCGTGCTCGAACGCGAGCCGCTCCTGGTAGATCTTCGAGGCGTAGTACGGCCAGCCCGCGACGATCTCCTCGGCATACGGCGCGGTCTCGTCGAGAATCGCCTCGTCCTTGGAGACGCCGATGGTCCCGGACGTCGACGCCAGCACCATCCGGCGGATGTTCGCGGCGTTCATTCGCTCGAGCACGCGGCGGGTGCCATCGACATGTAGCCGCATCATCCGCTGCGCATCGTCCGGATCTCGCGACACCGCGCCGGCGAGGTGGAACACGGCGTGGACGCCCTGCAGCGCCCGATCGAGCTCGTCACCCGAGAGCACATCACCGCGGACGTGCTCGACACCGAGATCCGCGAGCACGCCGGAGCGCGATCGCGCGAGGCCTCGTACGGTATGGCCCTGTTCGACCAGGACCTTGCACAGGTGCTCGCCGAGGAAGCCCGTGGCACCCGTGACGAGGACCGAGGTCACTACTCGTAGTCCTCGGCGGTGGCGTAGTCGTCGGGGAGCAGCGGTGCTGCGAGCTTCGCGACCGGCGAGGCGTGGATCTTGAGGCCGAACCGGGGCTTCGTGAGGAGCGGGGTCGTGGTCGTGGAGTCGGTTGGGCGGACCTCGCTGCCGATGCGGGTGCCGCTGACACGAAACGAGAGCTTCTTGGGTAACATCGAGTCGCTCATGTCTGTGCTTCGTCCTCGGTTACTGCTTTGCCCTGATCCGCCAGCCATTCCGCCATCGGTGTAGTGCCTGCATCGCCAAGAGTCCAGGCCTGTTCGCGCGGGGCGAGCCGCCGGATGACGCCCTCGACATGATACGTGATTGCCCGGTACTGCTCGGACCGTGACCGCTCGCCCGCCAGTTTCAGTACGTCCTCATACGAAAGATACGGCCCGATGTAGCTGGCGACCCGCTCGCCGCGCCTGGGCAGGTACCGGCCCTTGGGCATCGCTTCGTAGGTCCCCGACAGATACATCGGCAAGATCCCGCACTTGTTGGTCATTGCGAGGTAGCCGAGCGACGGCTTGAAGTCGGTCATCACGCCGGTGTCGCTCCGCGTGCCCTCCGGGAAGATGAGCAAGATGTAGCCATCGCGGATCACGTCGCCCGCGAGCCGCAGGGACTCGCGCAGCGAGCCGTGGCGCTCCATCGGGACGAGGTTCGTGAAGTTCTCGAAGTACATCCGGCGGACCGGATCCTCGAAGAAGTAGTCCTTGGCGGCGAGCGCGACCAGCACGTCGCCTTGCTCTCCCAGCGCGTACTTGACGAGGCCGGTATCGAGGTGGCTCGCGTGGTTGGCCGCCACGATGTAGCCGCCGAACGGCGGGACCTGCGCCTGGCCGTAGATGCCGGTGTCGAGCACGCGCTCGTAGAGCGCGCGCATGCCGCCGCGGAGCGCCTTGCGGCCGAGCGTGACGATCGGCGCTGGGACGTTGATGTCGTCGTCGCGCTTGTCGTCGGCTTCCTTCTCCTTGCGGAGGCGCTCGCGCTTCGGCTTCTCGCTGCGCGACTTCGCCCCCGTGCGCGCGACGAGCTTCTCGACATCGGCGAC
>JAYVWH010001298.1:0-5989 GCA_043786265.1 Kofleriaceae bacterium
CTCGTCGCCGCGGATGACCTCAAGCAGGTAGGTCAGGTTACCCAGCCCCACGGCGAGTCCGTTGTTCAGGTCGTGTGCGAGCAAGGCAGCGGCTTCCTGGCCGTACACCAGCCGGCGCTCGGTGGCCTCCTTTTCGACGCGTACCTGGATGAACGCGCGCTGATTCCGCATCGCAGCGTCGATCCGGCGGCGTAGCTCCGGCACGCTCACCGGCTTGACCAGGTAGTCGTCCGTACCTGCCTCGAACGCCACGGCGCGACTCTGTTCGTCATCGGAGCCCGTCAGCACCAACACATGCACGGGACTCGACGCCGCCTTGAGGTGCCGTATCACTTCGACACCGCCGCCATCCGGCATGCCGAGATCGACGACGGCGACATCCGGGGGCGTGGCACGGGCCTGAGCCACGGCTGACGCGACGTCGTTCGCGGTCACGACCTGGAATCCAGTCGCAGACAGCCGCGCGGCAAGCTGGCGGCACAGCCTCACGTCGTCTTCCACCACGAGCACTCGGACCGCCCCGACCGCGTCCGTGGTCCCGACCTCGCTGCCCATGGGCCATGCTACACTACACACTCGATGAACGCGGTCAGGGTGGATCTGCGCGGATGATCGATGTCCGACTCGTCGCTGATGTTCTCCTCGCGGCGGCAGTGCGCTCGGTGGCCGACACGGTGTTCATCGAGCCGTTCGGCGACCGCGACTACGTCGTGATCTTCGAGCGTGATCGAGTCGCGCTCACCACGGTGGCGCTCGATGGCCGCGTCGGCGCGGCGACCGTCGCGCGGCTGGCTTTTCTTGGTGAGCTCGATCTGACCGCACCACACACGACCAGCGCCGTGGTTCCGATCCGTTCGGGTGATCGCGAAGGCGACGTCCTCATCAGTCTGCGCCCGGGCAGTCTGCTGCGCGCCGAGCTGATGGTCCTACGCGAGCGGCGAGCGCCGGTTCGGCTTCCGCCCCCGTCTCCTCCCTTGGCCCCGGGCGATCGGGTCGGGAACTACCGGATCACCACGCGACTCGGTGAGGGTGGCATGGGAACCGTGTTCCGCGTCCAGCACGTAGTTCTCGAACGCGAGTACGCGCTCAAGATCGTGCGCGCCAGCGTGTTCGAAGGGGATGCGTTTGCCGCGGACCGCTTCTTGCGCGAGGCACGCGCGGCGTCGCGGGTGCGCCACCCGAACATCGTCGACGTCTACGACTGCAGTCACATGCCCGACGGCCGCCCGTACTTCGTGATGGAGCTTATCGACGGGGAGAGCCTCGCCACCCATGCCGGCGGGCGCAGCCTCGCGCCCGCCGATGCGCTTGTGATCGCGCGCCAGCTCGCATCTGCGCTCGCCGCGGTTCACGATCGCGGCGTGATCCACGCCGATGTCACGCCGTCGAACGTGATGGTGCTTCGCACGTCACCGCTCAAGGTCAAGCTCGCCGACTTCGGCCTCGCGAGCACCGATGAGACCGTGGAGCCCCCCAGCGGCGACTTCGTCCTCGGCACGCCGCAGTATATCTCGCCCGAACAGCTGCACGGAGTTCCAGCGACGGATCGATCGGACCAGTACGCGCTCGGCGCGGTGCTGTTCCAGCTCCTCGCCGGGCATCCTCCGTACCAGCACGCCGTGGTTCGCGAGCTGTGTATGATGCACTTGCACGCTCCGATCCCCGTCGTCGAGAGTCCGTACGGCCCGCTCCCCCCGAAGCTCGTCGACCTCGTGGCGACATGTCTCCAGAAGGCACCCCAGGCGCGGTTCCCGGGAATGCGCGCGATGCTCGCGGCGCTGCAAGATGTCGAGCCCACCATCGCGCGCACCGACTGGCGCCGCTGGTTGAGCGTGTAGTGCCATGAAGACCTTTCTGATCGTCTGCATCGACGATGACAAAGCGGTGGTCGACGCGGTCGGTCGCTGCTTGCGTCGCGAGCCCTCGCTCGAGGTACGGGTGACCACCGATGCGACCCAGGCGCTCGTCTGGATCACGGACGATCCGGTGGCAGTGCTCGTCGCGGACTACGACATGCCCGAGCTCACGGGCGCGCAGCTCGCGGGACGTGCAAAGAAGGTTCGCCCCGAGACGGTGCGGATCCTGCTCACGGGTCAGCGCTCGCTCGAGGCCGCGATCGATGGGATCCACCAGGGTGAGATCTTTCGGTTCATCAACAAGCCCTTCGAGGATCTCGCCCTTCGACGAGCGGTGCTCGATGCCACGGTCCGACACGAGGAGCTCGCTGCCCTGGCGGGCGATCGCCAGCGTCACGCGCGGCGGGAAACCCTCCGCGCGGCACTCGAGGCCGAGTTTCCGGGGATCTCGACGGTCGATCGCACGGGCGGCGTGCTCGAAGTCTCCGCCGATCCGTGGACCGATGCGCTCGCGCTGGGCTTGCTCGGGTTGGGACCCGAGCTCGAACACTGAGCACCGAACAAATTCAGGACGCGATCGGCAGCGTCACGGTCACGGTCGTTCCGACGCCGAGCTCGCTGTCGAGCCGCAACTCCCCACCGGCCGTGCCGATCAGCCGCTGGCACTGGGCGACGCCCAGTCCCGTACGCTCGGGATACGTCGTGAAGAACGGCGTCCCCACCCGAGCCAGCACGTCGGATGACATCCCGATCCCGTTGTCGTGAACGACCAGTGTCACGTTGCTTCCATCGGCCCGCGCGTCGATGGCCACCCGACCACCGGCCGCCCCGCGCGCGCTGACTGCTTGCGCCGCATTCGCGAATAGCTTGATCAACACCTGGATCAGCTCGGTCGACGAGATCGCCACCGGCGGGAGATTGTTCGGCCCGTCGTACTTGATCACCACCCGGCCCCGCTGGCCGAACTGCCGAGACATCGACAGCGCGTCCCTCACCGCCACGACCGGATCCGTCCGCCTCTCGGAGCCGAGCGTCTGTTCGCGCGGTCGACTCAGCCCGCTCAGCGTGGTGACGAGCCGGTTCATGTGGCCCACCGACGTCTTGAGATCCGCGGCGAGCTCCGCGAGGTTGTCGGTCAGGCTGGCGAGCCGCAGCCGGTCTTTCGCCGACAGCGGCGCGTGATCGAGCGCCTGGCGGAGCGACGGCGTGGCGTCGGCGAGCTCCTGGACGACGTCGATATTGAGCATCAGCGACATCAGGGGCTGGCGCAGATCATGGACCAGCATGCCGGCGAGGCTGCCAAGGGTCGCGAGGCGCTCGGTCTCGAGCAGCCGGTGCTGGATCTCCCCGGAGTCGCGACCGATCGCCCGCGCCGAGATCGCCCAGCGCAGCGCGCGTGCGAGCTCGTCGCGATTCCATGGCTTGAGGATGTAGCGCGCGACCACGCCCTCGTTGATCGCGCGCAAGATCGGATCGACGTCGGAGAATGCGGTCACGACGATGCGCATCGTGTGCGGCCAGCGCTCCTTGGCCACTGCCAGGAGCTCGGCGCCGCTCATCCCCGGCATGCGCATGTCGGTGACGAGCACGGCGACATCCTGGCGCTCCAGCAGCTCGATCGCTGTCGCGCCGTCGGGAGCCGTCAGGATCGAAAACTCATTCGCGAGCGACTGTTCGAACACCACGCGGTTCGCGAGCTCGTCGTCCACGTAGAGAACAAAGGGGCGCTGGGATGTCGACTCGGAGGGGGTCAGTGGAGCCGACTTTCTAGCTCTGAATCATAAGGGCGATCCGCTTCCAGCGGAAGGTCGAGCGGAAGGTCGATCACGAACGTGGCGCGCCCTTGCCGCTCGCGAATCTCGAGCACGCCACCGTGCCGTTCGACGACCGCGCGCGCCAGCGCCAGGCCGAGCCCGGTACCGGAACCGGGTGGCTTGGTGGTGAAGAACGCCTCGAACACGCGCTCGCGGAGCTCGACCGGAACCCCCGAGCCACTGTCGGCTACTTCGACGGCGATCCGGCTATGAGCGATGCGAGCGGAGACCTCCACCCACCCGCCCGATCCCGCGGCGTGAGCGCCGTTCTCGATCAGGTTCGTGATCGCCGAGAGCATCAAGGGGGGCGCACACGAGATCTCGTGATCGTCGACGCGGATTCGGAGCTCGACGCCGACGAGCGACGGTCCGCACAGCGCGACGGCGCGCTCGACCAGCTCCGCGACCTTCGTGGGGCGCCGCGACAGCTCGCCCTGACCGCGGAACCCGAGCAGCTGGGTGGCCAGAAAACCGATCTGCTCGGCACAGGTCGACATCACGGAGAGCAGCTGATGGACTCCCGACTCGGGCCGGACGAGCTCCTTGGGTAGCAAGTCCCGGAGCGGGCCGATCGCGTTGACGATGCCGTTCGCCGGGTTGCGAAGCTCGTGCGCGAGCCCGGAGGTCAGGATGCCCAGGGACGACAGTTGCTCCGCGCGATGCAGGCGCAGCACGAGGTCTCGCATCCGGAACTGAGCATCGACACGCGCGAGGAGCTCCGGTGGATCGAACGGCTTGGTGATGTAGTCCACGGCCCCGGCCTCGAGCCCGGCGACCCGCGTCCCCAGATCGAGCACGGCCGACAGCATGATGATCGGAGCGAGTCGGTCTCCGGTCACCTCGCGAAACGCGCGCGCCAGCTCGATGCCGTCGAGGCCGGGCATGTCGACGTCGGTGACCAGCAGCTGGGGATGGTGCTGCTTGGCCAGCTCGACCGCGGCGGAGCCGTCGAGGGCGACGATCACCGAGTACGTCTTGGCGAGCAGCTCCGCCGCAAAGCCGGCCAGCGTGGCGTCGTCCTCGGCGAGCAAGATCGTCCCCCCCGACGCGCCGGGCGGATCGAACCGCGCACCCGACACCAGCGCGGTCGCGGGGGCGGGAACCCTCGTGGCGAGCAGCGGCCGTGGCGGCGCGCTCGCCTTCACGTCCATCACCGCGGGGGGAAGCACGACCCGAAACTCGGAACCGCCCCCCCCGCGTCGGAGCGCCGTGACGGTTCCTCCGTGTGCCTCGACCAGCTGCTTGACGAGGGACAGGCCGAGCCCGGTGCCCGCGATGCGGCGATCGCCGGTGGCGCGCTCGAACCGACCGAACAACCGCTCGAGTAGGTCCACGGCGATTCCCGGGCCGGTATCGAGCACCGACAGCCGGAGGCCCGCCGGCGACTCGCCTTGCTCGCGGGCGAGCACGATCTCGACCTTGCCGCCGCGCGGGGTGTACTTGATCGCGTTGGACACCAGGTTGCTCGCGACCCGCTCGATCGCGACCGGGTCGATCATCACCACGAGCAACGGCGGCGCCGTGACCGCGAGCTCGATCCCGGCCGCGTCGGCGGCGAGCCGCCACCCGGCGGCGAGCTGTTGCAGCATGCCAGCGAGATCGGTCAGCTCGGGGGCGATCTGCAGCTTGCCTTCCTGGCCGGCCGCGAGCAGCAGCAGCTCGTCGACGAGGCGGACCAGCTTGCGCGCTGCTTCGGTGACCGCGCCGAGGCTCGCGCGTGCTCGGGCGTCGAGCGCAGCGCCCGACCGTGCCTCGATCTCGGCAGCGGCGAGTATCACGATCGATAGTGGCGTCCGGATCTCGTGAGAGATGTTGGCAAAGAAGCGCTGCCGAACGCCCTGCGCGTCGCGCAGCTCGTCGACGCTTGCCGAGAGGGCATCACGTGCCGCGCGCAACTCGGCCGTGCGCTTGTTGACGAGGGTCTCGAGGTTCCCTTGATGCTCGAGGAGATTGGCCCGCGTGGCCTCGAGCTCCTCGTAACGCTCGAGCAAGGTCTCGTGCGCGGCCTGAAGCTCGCGGGCGGCCGAGCGCGCGGTGAACGGCCAGGTTAGTGCGCGCCACAGGCGCGAGAACAACCGGCCGCGCTTGGGAACCGTGATGTGAAACCGACCGCCCTGCGGGATCGGCTCGAGGGTCACCTTCGCCGCGGGATACCCGAGCAGGCGCGGCATCTCCGCGAAGTTGCCGACCGTGATCAGATAGAAGTCCCAGCACACCTCGAACCCCTCGGGGAGCGTCAGCTCGACCTCGCACTCGTACTCCGAGATCTCGATGTGCTTCGGAACCACGCACGTGAACATCTGGTTTCCCGCGCCGGCG